>NZ_JAUIZP010000007.1:0-59903 GCF_041414735.1 Rhodococcus sp. GXMU-t2271 | reverse complement strand
GCGGCCCCGCCGCGGGGGGGGGGGGCCCGGGTCCGTACTCCGCGCTACACCGGCTCGGGCTCGCGGGCGGCCTGCGGGGTCTCGGCCTGCCGGGCCGCCTCGGCCTGCCGGGCCGCCTCGGCCCGGAGCCGCTGCCCGAGCACCGACGTGCGGCGACCGTAGACGGCGTAGACCACCACGCCCAGGGCCATCCAGGCCCCGAACCGCAGCCACGTCTCGACGGACAGGTTGAGCATCAGCCAGCCGCACGCGAGGACCGCGAGGATCGGCACCAGGGGCACGAGCGGCACCCGGAACCCACGCGGCAGGTCGGGGCGCGTGCGGCGGAGCACCATCACGCCGATGCACACCAGCACGAAGGCGAACAGCGTGCCGATGTTGACCATCTCCTCGAGCACACCCATGGGGAACACCGCGGCGAGCACGGCGACGATGCTGCCGACCAGCAGGGTGATACGCACCGGGGTGCCCTTGCGGCCGGTCGTGGCCAGCCGCCGCGGCATCAGCCCGTCCCGGGACATCGCGAACAGCACACGGGTCTGGCCGAGCATCATCACCATCACGACTGTGGTGAGGCCGGCGAGACCGCCGATGTTGATCGCCGTCTGCGCCCACGTGATGCCGTGGGCCTCGAACGCGGTGGCCAGGGTGGCGCTGCCGTCGCCGACGAGTGCGCTGCCCGTCCGTAGGTCGGTGTACTTCACCATGCCGGTCAGCACCAGCGTCACGCCGACGTAGAGAACCGTGACGATGGCGAGCGAGGCGAAGATGCCGCGCGGCAGCGCCTTCTGCGGGTTCTTCGTCTCCTCCGCGGTGGTGGCGACCACGTCGAATCCGATGAAGGCGAAGAACACCAGGCTCGCGGCGGCGAGCAGGCCGTACCACCCGTAGCTGCTGCCGTCGGCCCCGGTGAGGGCCGAGAACAGCGACTGGTGCACGCCGCTCGCGGTGCTCTGCGCGCCCTCGGCCGGCGGAATGTAGGGCGAATAGTTGCTCTTGTCGATGTAGAAGACCCCGACCGCGATGACCAGCACGACGACGGCAACCTTGACGGCGGTGACGACGGCCGACACCCGCGAGGACACCTTGGTGCCGACGGCGAGCACGACCGTGATCGCGCCGACGATGAGCAACGCCCCCCAGTCGACCGCGAGCGGGCCGAGGTGCATCGTGGTGTGCGCCGTGCCGCCGAGCATGCCGCCGAGATACAGCGACCAGCCCTTGGCGACGACGGCGGAGGCGAGCGCGAACTCGAGGATGAGGTCCCAGCCGATGATCCAGGCGGCGAACTCGCCGAAGGTGGCGTACGAGAAGGTATACGCGCTACCGGCGACAGGGACGGTCGATGCGAACTCCGCATAGCAGAGGGCCGCGAGGCCACACGTGATCGCAGCGAGCACGAAGGCCAGCGAGATCGACGGGCCCGCGACGTTGCCCGCGGTGCGCGCGGTGAGGGTGAAGATGCCGGCGCCGATCACCACGGCGACGCCGAACACGGTCAGGTCCTTGGCGGTCAGCTGTCGCCGCAGCCGCGAACAGGGTTCGTCGGTATCCGCAATGGACTGTTCGACGGATTTGGTGCGCCAGATGCCGACTCCGGGCATGTTGTGCTCCTCGGGATGGGGTTGGGGCCCGCCGGACCTCGTGGGCGGCCGGGGGCGCGACCCTCGTGGGCGACGCATTGTGGTGCCGCAGAGAGGGATTGCGTGAGCAATTCAGTGCAGCAATCATGGCACTGTCACTTTTCGTGTCAATATCTTCGACAACAACTACGCACGATGCTCAAATGTGACGCCCATCACAACCGAAAGGATGTCACCGTGCTCAGTTTCGATCGGCTCGACGCGGCCCTCCTCGCCGAGCTCACCCACAACCCGCGAGCCGGCATCGTCGATCTGGCAGCGAAGCTCGGCGTCGCGCGTAACACCGTCCAGTCGCGGATCCGGAAGCTCGAGGAGTCCGGCGCCGTGACGGGATATCGCCCGGTGGTGGATCTGCCGAAGCTCGGCCTGCCGCTGCAGGCGTTCATCGGCGCAGAACTCGTGCAGGCGCGGATGGGGCACGTGATCGCGGAGCTCGAGCGGTTCCCCGAGGTGCTCGAGGTGCACGCGACGACGGGCCGGGAGGACCTGCTGATCCGGATGGCGGCACAGTCGCAGGAGGACCTGCTCCTGCAGCTCGAACGCATCCACGCGATCGAGGGCGTCGCCCACACCACCACCACGCTGGCGCTGACGACGCCCGTGGCGTACCGGACGCAACCCCTGCTCGAACATCTCACCCGCGACTCGGGGCACGGGCGCTCCGTGCCGACGACCGATCGGCGTTGAGGGCCGTCGACGGCCGGGCCGTCGGCGCCCGGCCGCATCGGCCCTCGGACTGTTCGGTGCTCGGGCTGATCGGCGCTCGGGCCGATCGGCGCTCGGGCCGATCAGTGCTCGGGGACAACAACTTCCGGGGCGAGCCAGGTCCCGGTGCACGAGCGGAAGGGGGAGGCACCGTGGTGCCTCCCCCTTCCGCCGACCGCCCGGGACGATGCGACGACCGCGTCCCGTCAGGCCGCGTCGATACGCTGCTCGGCGAGCCGGTTCGCCGCCGCGCCGGGGCCGATGCCCAGGTCTCGCGACATCGCGAAGATCTCGGCGGTGCGGTCGAAGATCGCGTTCACCCGGGACCGGACGACGCTCGGATCGGATCCGTCGACCTCGCCGGCGACCTGGATCAGGCCGCCGGCGTTGGCGACGTAGTCCGGCACCCAGGTGATGCCGCGGTCGCGGAGCAGATCCTCGACCTCGGGGCGGGCGAGCTGATTGTTCGCGGCGCCGCACACCAGCCGCGCCCCGAGCGTGCTGCCGGCCGACGTGGTGAGCGTTCCGCCCAGCGCACACGGTGCGTAGACGTCCACCGGGGCGTCGACCACACTGCTCGCGATGCGTACCGGGAAGTCGGCGGCCACCCGGGCCAGGGCCGCGGGGTTCACATCGGTGACCACCACGTCGGCCCCGTCGGCGACGAGCAGCCGCACCAGCTCGTAGCCCACCTTCCCGAGCCCTTCGACACCGACCGTGCGTCCATCCAGAGATGCTGTGCCCCAGACATGTTCGGCCCCGGCCCGCATCGCGCGGAACACCCCCAGCGCGGTGAGCGGCGAACTGTCCCCGGATCCGCCGGCGGCGGCGGTGCGTCCGACTGCGTACCGGGTGTAACGGCCGACGACGTCCAGATCACCGGCAGCGGTGCCGACGTCGGCGGCGGTGACGTAGCGACCGCCCAGGGACTCGACGAACCGTCCGTACGCGGCGAGCAGAGCGTCGCTCTTGTCCGTGGCCGGGTCACCGAGTATGACGGCCTTGCCGCCGCCGAGGTTCACCCCGGCGACCGCAGCCTTGTAGGTCATCCCCCACGACAGCCGCAGCACGTCCTCGAGCGCGGTCGCCTCGTCGGCGTAGGGGTAGAAGCGGGTGCCGCCGAGGGCGGGGCCGAGCGCGGTGGAGTGGATCGCGACGATCGCACGCAGGCCGGTGGCGGCGTCCTGACAGAAGACGACCTGCTCGTGCGGGCGGTCGGAGAGGCGACGGGAACGGTCGAAGACTCCGGTCGGCGCGTGGTCGAGAAGAGAGGCGGTCACGAGTGGATTCCTTTCGGACGGAGACGATTCGGCGATATCGGAGGTGGTGCCGTCAGAAGTCGGTGTCGACCCCCAGGTCGGCGAGCCGGGCGCGGTACTGCTCGACGGAGCGCAGCTTGACGTCCTCGTAGCCACGGACTGCGTCCGCCAGCTCCGCGACCTGCACCGCACGGTCGTAGTTCTCGAGGCTCAGTTCGGCAGCGAGGCGGTCGATCGTCGCGGTGTAGTGGGCGAGCAGGGCACGTTCGACCCTGCGGACGTGCGCGTACCCGAACGGGTCGAGCCGGGTGCCGCGCAGCCGGCGGCCCTTGGCCAGCACCCGCAGCGCCACGTGGGACTTCGGACCGAACCCGACCTTCTTCGTGCGGCCGAGTGCGCGCAGCACGGGCGGATGCAGCCGATAGGTCAGTTGCGCCCCGCCGGGCACCTGGGACTGCACCTCGTCGAGGAAGGCGGGGTCGACGAGCATCCGCGCGACCTCGTACTCGTCCTTGTAGGCGGTGAACTTGAACAGTCCGCGCGCGACGGCCGCGCTGAAGTCCGTGCGCGCGGTGACGCGGCGTTCGGCCTCCCACACAGCCTGCACCCGCTCGACGTACCGGGCGGCGAGGCGTTCGTCCTGGAAGTCGATCAGTGACGCGGCACGTACCCGCACGAGTCGCAACACCTCACCGTCGAAGGTGGTGCCGGCCAGCAGGTGCTCCGGTACGACGGTGACGCTCCGCTCGGGCCGCGACGGCTCGGTCGCGGCCGCGAACGCGTCCGGGTCGGCGACCGCCACGCGCCCCCACCGGAACGCGGCGATGTTCGCCGCCACCGCAACGCCGTTGATCTCGATCGCTTCCTCGACGGCCGCGGCGGGGATCTGCAGACCACCGAGCTGGTGGGCGGCGCCGACGACGAGGAAGTTCGCGGCGGCGGTGTCACCGAACAGCGCCTGCGCGGCGGCGAGGGCGTCGAACGAGGCCAGCCGACGGGTCACCGCGTCCAGCCGCGCGAGCAGCTGCTGCTCGTCCGGGTGCCGGATCGACCTGTCGTACACCATGTCCCCGGTGGGGGTGCGGCTCGTCGACGCCACCGCGACGGTCGAGCGCGGGTCGGCGTAGGCGAGGTTCTTCGCGTCCGCCGCGGTCAGCAGGTCCAGCGCCAGCACGCACGACGCTCCGCCGGTGGTCACCCGGTTCCCCGGTTCGAGGCCGCCGGCGGCGAACCGCAGGTGCGAGACCACCGGGCCCGCCTTCTGGCTCATGCCGATCTGGTCCAGGGACTCGACGTCGAAGCCCGCGCGCAGCGCGGCGGTGGCGAGCACCTGGTTGACGGTGACGATGCCGGTGCCACCGATGCCGGCAAGGAAGACGTTGCGGGTACCCACCGGGGTGTCGCCGTCGACGTCGGGCACGGCCGGCGGGGTCGGGGCGCCGCGGCGCCGCGTCTTCCGGTCCGGCGACGCCTCGACCGTCACGAACGACGGGCAGTCCCCGTCGAGGCACGAGTAGTCGGTGTTGCAGGAGGTCTGGTCGATCCGGGTCTTGGACCCGAACTCGGTGTCGACCGGCTGCACGGACAAGCAGTTGCTCTTGACGCCGCAGTCGCCGCAGCCCTCACACACCGCCTCGTTGATCACCACGCGCGTGGTGCGGGCGGGCAGGGTTCCGCGCTTGCGTTGCCGGCGCGCGTCGGCCGCGCAGTGCTGGTCGTAGATGAGCACGGTGACGCCGGGGACCTCGCGCAGCACGCGCTGTGCTTCGTCGAGCCGGTCGCGGTGCCAGACCTGCACGCCGCGGGCGAGGGAGCGCTTGCGGTGCCGCTTCGGGTCGTCGGAGCAGACGATGATCCTGCGCACGCCCTCGGTGGTGAGTTTGCGGGTGAGCGCAGGAACGGTCAGTGCGCCCTCGGCGTCCTGCGCCCCGGTCATGGCGACGACGTCGTTGTAGAGCAGTTTGAAGGTGATGTTCACGCCGGCCGCGACACAGGCCTGCACTGCGAGCTGACCGGAGTGGAAGTATGTTCCGTCGCCGAGATTCTGGAACATGTGGCCGATGTCGGTGAACGGTGCCTGCCCGATCCACTGCGCGCCCTCGCCACCCATCTGGGTCAGGCCGGTGACGGCGCTGTCGGCGCGGCCGGACATGGTGACGAGTGCGTGACAGCCGATGCCGCCGCCCCCGATCGAGCCGTCCGGCAGGGCCGTGGAGCGGTTGTGCGGGCAGCCGCTGCAGAAGTACGGGGCGCGCTTGGCAGAGAGCACCTCCAGCGGCAACTGGGGCAGCGGCGCGGGTCCGAGGTCGACGTGTCCGCGCAGCACCCGGCGCAACGGACCGCGGATCCGGCCGGCGGTGAGCTCGCCGTCGACGGGCATCAGCGGCCGGCCGTCGGCGTCCTTCTTGCCGACGATGCGCGGCGGGTGGTCGGTCCCGTAGAGGATCTCCCGGATCTGGGTTTCGACGAACGCGGTCTTGTCCTCGACGACGACGAGCTGTTCCAGACCGGCGGCGAAGTCGCGCACCAGGTCCGGACCGATCGGGTAGGGCATTCCGATGCGCAGCAGCCGGATGCCGGCGCGGTGCAGGTCGGTGTCGGTCACCCCGAGATCGAGCAGGGCCTGTCGCAGCGCGTCGAACGTGGTGCCGGTGGCGGCGAGTCCGATCCGGGCGTGCGGGGGGTCGACCTCGACGACGTCCAGGCCGTTGGCCTTCCCGTACGCGTGCACCATCGCCCAGCGCGGCCCGTACAGGTCCGCCTCGGCGATCACGCTGTCGCCCGGCGCCGCCATCGGGCGCTGCCGGTACACGAACGGCCTTCCCTCCCATTCGATCTCGGGAACGGTGATGCGCAGGTCCGCGACCGAACCGTCGACGGACCACGCGCCGTCGGCGACGTCTGCGACGATCTTGAGGGCGACGAGGCAGCCGGACGCGCGCGACAGCGCGACGCCGTGCAGGCCCATCGTGACGATCTCGGCGGCGTTGCGCGGAAACAGGACCGGGATCCCGAGGGCGGCGAGGGACCGTTCGCTCACCGCGGGCACGGTGGACGACTTCGAGGCCGGGTCGTCGCCGACCATCAGCAGGACCCCGCCGTTCGGGTCCACGCCGTACATGTTCGCGTGCCGCAGCGCGTCGGTGGCGCGGTCCAGGCCGGGCCCCTTACCGTACCAGACACCGACGACGCCGTCGTGGGTGGGCGTACCTGCCCCGAGCTGGCCCTGACTGCCCCATACGGAGGTTGCGGCGAGTTCCTCATTGAACCCGGGCACGAAGGTGATGTCGTGCTCGGCGAGAACCTTCGGCATGCCGTGCAGCAGTTTGTCGAGCCCGCCGAGCGGGCTGCCGGGATACCCGGAGACGAAGGTGGCCACGCGGCGACCGTCGCGGATGTCGCGCACGTGCTGTTCGACGAGTTGGCGGGCGATCGCCTGGACGCCGGTGAGGAGCACCGTGCCCGAGCCGGAGCGGTACCGGTCGTCCAGGTCGTAGGGAGAACGCTCGATTTCGCGGACCACGGTTTCGGTCATCGCACTGTTCCTTTGCTGCGACAGGTGTCGTGCACGTCGCTCGAGTCACATCAACTGGTTCAGCAATGATCCACACAGCTGATTTATTCAGTCAACAGAAGACTTTGCGGCGAATCATTTCGCTCAAATGTGACGTGCAACACACCAGGCAAATGGTCACGGTGATCAGCCGTCGGCGCCTCACCCGGCCCGCACCCCTGCCGGCCGATCCGGTACCGGCTCCGTCATCCGGTCCCAGCCGACGGACTGGGGGCCGCGCGCATCGGCCCGTTCCGGCAGGTCCGCCAGTTCTGCCGGATTTGTCAGAAGCCGGGGGTACCCTGGAGTGGCGCCGGCCGGTTCCGGGTCGGGCGCCTAGGGGAACTGCCGATGAACGCCTGCGCACCCCGCTGTGCCGGGGCACCGTCGTCCACGGCCGGACCGTGGTCCGCGTCGCGGGGGCGCTCGCCGCCCGGAATCACCGCCGGAACGCGCCGATAGATCACATCTGACGGATCCCGTCCCCGCCGACACCGGCGGTACGGATGTCCCCCACCGGATTCACTCCATCGCGACATCGTTCCCGAAAGGACGTTGTCATGCGCACCACCCTCCCGGCCGTTCTGTGCGCGGCCGCCGCCACCCTCCTTCTCGGTTCCGGCATCGCCGCAGCGCAACCCGCGCCCGATGTCGTCGGCCTCAGCGAACAGCAGGCGATCGCCCTCCTGGACGCGGAAGGTATCCCCTACAAGATCACCAACCGCGCCGGGAATCTGTCCGGCGACTGCCGCGTCACCGAACAACGGGATCGCGGCTACCGCACCGAGGTCGACTACGTGTACGACCACGACGACGACGAGTTCGATCGCGTCGAACGACAGGTGTGGCTGGGCGTGGGCCTGGTCGTCGTCTGCCGCTGAGCGGTCCGGAGTCGCCGAGCTACCGGCGTGGCTCGAAGACCTCGAGCTGCGCGCGGGCACGGAGCGTGTCGGCGTCCACGGTGTACAGGGCGTCGAGATAGGCGACGGCGAACGTGCCGGGTCCCGCGGCCGCCGCCTCGGCCATCTCCGCGGCGACGGCGACGTGCACGTGGGCCGCGGCGAGCCCGATCAACGGCGTCGGCGTGACGGCGAGGTATGCGGCGACGAGACCGCCGAGCGCGCAGCCCGTGGCCGTCACCCGCTGCAGCATCGCGCTGCCCCCACCGACCCGCACCCCGATCACTGCCCCGTCGGCGTCCCGGCCGACGAGGTGATCGACTGCGCCCGAAGCCGATACGGATTCGGCGCGATCGAGCAGGGTCAGCGCCGCCGGGACAGCCGCCGCCGCATCGGCGGAACTGTCGACGCCGCGGGTCTCCCCCCGCAGGCCTGCCAGGGCGATGATCTCGGAGGCGTTGCCGCGGATCGCCGTCGGCCGGTGCGCCGACAGTTCGGCGGCGAGATCGCTGCGCCACGGCAGACCCCCCACTCCGACCGGGTCGAGGACCCACGGGGTGCCGGCCTCGTGAGCGCTGCGGGCCGCGAGACGGAACGCCTGCGCGGTGGCATCGTCGGGTGTGCCGACATTGACCAGGACGCCGTCCGCCGCCCGCGCGAATCCGCCGGCCTCGTGCACGTTGTCGATGTGCGCATTGCTCGCGCCTGCCGCCAGCAGCACGTTGGTGACGAAGTTCGCCGAGACCACGTTCGTCAGGGACTGCACGACCGGTGTCCGCGCCCGCAGTTCCCCGAGCGCCTCGGCCACGGCGTCGACCGTCGGGACACTGCGCGAAATCGTCACGAATCTCCTTTTCTCACATACGAATCGGGTCGGTGCGGCAGCTGGATCCGGATCTCACGTCCCGAACACGCGTTCCACGACAGCTCGCGCACGCCGGGTGACCCGCAGATAGTGGTCGAGGAACTCGGAGGCGTCACCCCCCGGCCAGCCGGCGACCTGCGCCACCGCCGAGAGCAGCTTCCCGGGACCGGGCAGCTGATCGGTCCGTTTGCCGCGCACCAGCACGAGCGCGTTGCGGGCGCGAGTGGCGGTGAGCCACGCGTCGCGCAGCAGTGCGACGTCCGCGGTGCTGAGCAGTTCGGCGGCACCGATCGCGTCGAGCGTCTCGAGCGTCGACGTGTTGTGCAGCGACTCGATGTTGTGAGCGTGCTGCAACTGCAGCAGCTGCACGGTCCACTCGATGTCGGCCAGACCGCCGCGGCCCAGCTTGGTGTGTGTGGCGGGATCGGCGCCGCGCGGCAACCGTTCCGAGTCGACGCGGGCCTTCATCCGGCGGATCTCGCGCACCGCCTCGTCCGACACACCGCCGGCCGGGTAGCGGGTGGCGTCGATCATGTGCAGGAAGCGCAGCCCGAGGTCGGCGTCCCCGGCCACCGCGTCGGCCCGCAGCAGTGCCTGCACCTCCCACGTCTGCGCCCACTGCGCGTAGTACGCCTGGTAAGACGCGAGGGTGCGCACCATCGGGCCGCTGCGCCCCTCGGGGCGCAGCCCGGTGTCGACCTCGAGCGGCGGATCCGTGCTCGGCGCACCGAGCAGGGCGCGCACCCGCTCGGCGACCTGGTTGGCCCACTTCACCGCGGCGGTCTCGTCCGCGCCGGCAGTCGGTTCGCACACGAACAGCACGTCGGCGTCGGATCCGTAGCCCAGCTCGCCACCGCCGAGGCGGCCCATGCCGATCACCGCGAGTCGTGCCGGAGCCGGCCCGTCCTCCAGCTCGGACGCCTTGATCACGGCCGTCAGGGCAGCCTCGAGCACGGCCGCCCACACGGCGGACAGCGCGCGGCACACCTGCGGTACATCCAGCATGCCGAGGATGTCGGCGCTGGCGATACGGGCGAGTTCGGCCCGGCGCAGCGACCGGGCCGCGTTGATGGCCTTGTCGGGAGTGCCGTAGCGGGCCGAGGAGGTGACGATGGCCTTGGCGACCTCCTCGGGCTGCGGTTCGAGGAGCCGGGGACCGCTGGCGCCGTCGGCATAGAGCCGGACGACGTCCGGGGCCCGGACCAGCAGATTGGACACGTAGGCGGAGGAGCCGAGCACCGTCATGAGCCGGTCCGCGACGGACGGCTCGTCGCGCAGCGTCCGCAGGAACCACACCCGATCGACGAGCGCCTCCGACAGGCGGCGGTAGGCGAGCAGGCCGGCGTCGGGGTCGCTCGTCTCCCCCAGTGCCTCGAGCAGCTGGGGCAGCAGCAGCGCCTGGATGCGGGCCTTGCGCGAGGCACCGCCGGACAGCGCCGTCAGGTGGCCGAGCGCGTTCTCGGGTGCGCCGTAGCCCAGCGCGGCGAGCTGGCGGATCGCGGCGTCGGGCGACAGCCGCAGCGCCTCCTTGTCCACCCGGGCGACCGACTCGAGCAGCGGGCGGTAGAACAGCTTCGCGTGCAGTTTGCGTACCCGCGCCGCGTTGCGCTTGATCTCCGCCTCGAGCACGCCGAGCGCGTCGTGCCGGCCGTCCGGGCGCATGTGCGCGGCGCGGGCGAGCCAGCGCATCGCCTCCCGGTCCTCCGGGGGCGGCAGCGTGTGCGTGCGTTTGAGCCGTTGCAGCTGCAGCCGGTGCTCGAGCAACCGCAGGAACTCGTAGGAGGCCCGCAGGTTCGCGGCGTCGTCGCGCCCGACGTATCCCCCGCCGGCGAGGGCGGACAGCGCCTGCACCGTGTTCGGCACGCGCAGTGACTCGTCGGCGCGGCCGTGCACGAGCTGCAGCAGCTGCACCGCGAACTCGACGTCGCGCAAGCTGCCACGGCCGAGCTTGAGTTCGCGCTCGCGCAGTTCGGCGGGCACGAGCTCCTCGACGCGCCGGCGCATCGCCTGCACCTCGGGCACGAAGGCATCCCGCTCGGACGCCGTCCACACCATCGGACTGAGCGCCTCGACGTAGCGGCGGCCGAGGTCGAGGTCGCCGGTCATCGGCCGGGCCTTGAGCAGCGCCTGGAACTCCCAGGTCTTCGCCCAGCGCTGGTAGTACGCGACGTGCGAGTCCAGGGTGCGGACCAGTTCGCCGCGCTTGCCCTCGGGACGCAGCGCGGCGTCGACGTCGAAGAACGCCGAGGTGCCGATCCTCATCATCTCCCCGGCGATGCGGCTGGCGCGGGCATCGGACGGTTCGGCGACGAACACGACGTCGACGTCGCTGACGTAGTTCAGCTCGCGGGCCCCGCACTTGCCCATTGCGATCACGGCCAGGTCGACGGTGCAGGGTCCGTCGGTGACGACATTGGCGACGGCCACCGCCAGGGCCGCCGTCAGCGCCGCGTCGGCGAGGTCCGCGAGCCGTTGGCCCACCTCGAGGTACGGCAGGACCGGCTCGTTCTCCACCACGGCGGCGAGGTCGGCGGCCGCGAGCAGCGCCAACTGATCGCGGTAGCCGGTGCGCAGGGCCGCCACCGCGTCCGGACCGGTGATCTTCGCCCGGTAGATCAGACGATTCTCGCCTGTCCCGGCCTCGGGCTCGGCGTCGACGCAGCCGAGCATCCGCTCGGTGAGGGTTCGCCGGTCGGGCAGGTGCAGCGTCCCGGCGAGACCACGCCACCGGTCCGGGTGGGCGACGATGTGGTCACCGAGGGCGGACGAGCCACCGAACAGGCCGAACAGCCGTCCGCGCAGTCCCTTGTCGGTGCGCAGTGCGGCGTCGAGTTCCGCCCACCCCTCCCCGAGCGCGTCGTGCAGGCGGGCCAGGGTCCGCAGCGCGAGGTCCGCGTCGGGCGCGCGTGAGAGCGCCCACAGCAGTTCGGTGCTCTCGGTGCCGGTCCAGCCGAGCTGCCGGAGCTCGTCCGGCGCGGACGGGGCGAGCAGGCCGAGCCGCCCGGCGCTCGGTATCGCCGAGCGCGCCGCCGGGGGTCTCACCATGATGGCTTCGTTCCGGCGCGGGACATTGCCGCCCGAGTGGGCACGGACCTCACCTCTTCGTCGTCGTCAACCGTCCGGTCCGCGGCGACTCCCCGTGCGGCCGCGGCCGGCAAGGGGTTACAAGCCCAGGTACTGGTCCAGCTCGTAGGGAGTGACCTGGCTGCGGTAGTTCTCCCACTCCGTCCACTTGTTGCGGAGGAAGAAGTTGAACACGTGCTCGCCGAGCGCCTCGGCCATCAGTTCCGACTTCTCCATCTCCCGCAGGGCGATGTCGAGGTCGGTGGGCAGCTCGCGGTATCCCATCGCACGCCGTTCCGCGGAGGTCAGCGCCCACACGTCGTCCTCGGCCTCGGGTCCGAGCTCGTAGCCCTTCTCGATGCCGCGCAGGCCGGCGGCGAGCAGCACCGCGAACGTCAGGTACGGGTTGCAGGCCGAGTCGGGTGTGCGGATCTCCACCCGGCGCGACGACGCCTTGCTCGGCGTGTACATCGGCACCCGCACCAGGGCGGAACGGTTGGACGGGCCCCAGCACGCCGCGGTGGGCGCCTCGCCGCCGTGCACGATGCGCTTGTAGGAGTTGACCCACTGGTTGGTCACGGCGCTGATCTCGTTGGCGTGTTCGAGCACCCCGGCGATGAACGCCTTGCCGGTCGCCGAGAGCTGCAGCGGATCGTCGGGGTCGTGGAAGGCGTTGTTCTCGCCCTCGAACAGGCTCATGTGGGTGTGCATCGCCGAGCCCGCGTGCTCGCGGAACGGCTTGGGCATGAACGTCGCGCGCACGCCCTCCGACATCGCGATCTCCTTGACCACGTAGCGGAAGGTCATCACGTTGTCGGCCATGGACAGCGCGTCGGCGTACCGCAGGTCGATCTCCTGCTGGCCGGGTGCGGTCTCGTGGTGGCTGAACTCGACGGAGATGCCCATCGACTCGAGCGCGTCGATGGCGTGGCGGCGGAAGTTCGGGGCCGAGCGGTGCACCGACTGGTCGAAATAGCCGCCGTCGTCGGCGGGCACCGGCAGCGCCCCCTGTTCACCGTTCTCGATGAGGAAGAACTCGATCTCGGGGTGCACGTAGCAGCTGAAGCCCAGGTCGGACGCCTTGTTGAGCTGGCGGCGCAGCACGTGTCGCGGGTCGGCCCAGCTGGGGGTGCCGTCAGGCATGGTGATGTCGCAGAACATGCGGGCCGAGTACTGCTGGCCCTTGCCGTCGGCCCACGGCAGCACCTGGAAGGTCGAGGCGTCCGGACGGGCGACCATGTCGGCCTCGGAGATGCGGGAGAAGCCCTCGATGGCCGAGCCGTCGAACCCGATACCCTCCTCGAAGGCTCCTTCGAGTTCGGCCGGGGCGATCGCCACCGACTTGAGGGTTCCGACGACGTCGGTGAACCACAAGCGCACGAACCGAATGTCGCGCTCTTCGAGGGTGCGGAGCACGAACTCCTTCTGGCGATCCATACGGCCGAGACTAGGCACAGTGCGTTAAATCCGTGTTACATCCGCGGGTTGTGGCTCCGGCGTGTCGCTCACATCGGCGGGTGGTCAGCACCGCAGGTCCGCGGCGGGCGCCTGCCCGGTCACGAAGTAGCTGGTCACCGGGTCGTCGACGCAGCTCTCGCCGTCCAGGACGACGGTGTGCTGGGTACCCGTGAAGGTGACGAGTGCGCCGCCGAGTTGCCGCGCGAGGTCCACCCCCGCCTGGTACGGCGTCGCAGGGTCGCCGGTGGTGGAGACGACGAGCACGGTGGGCAGGCCCGGCACGTCCGGGGTGTGCGGCGCGCCGGTGGGCGGCACCGGCCAGAAGGCACACAGGTCCCGCGGCGCGGCGCCGCTCGCCCGGCCGTCGTCGAGGAACGGCGCCGCCTGCCGGTACAGCCGGTCGGCCTCGGCGGCGACAGCCGGGTCGGTCACCGGCGGATCGTCCACGCACCGGATCGCATTGAACGCGTCGGTGGCGTTGGTGTAGGTGCCGTCGTCGCCGCGTCCCTCGTACAGGTCCGCGAGCAGCAACAGCGTGTCGCCCCGGCCGTCGGTCAGCGCCGCGAGGCCTGCCCGCAGCGAACCCCACAACCGCGGCGTGTACAGACCCTGCTGCACCCCGGTGATCGCGTCCCGGTGGCTCAGTCCCCGTGGATCCGTCGTGTCCGCGGGCGCCGCGATCAGCGGATCCACGAGAGCGCGGAACTTCTCCACCGCCGCAGCCGGGTCGGTGCCGAGCGCACAGTCGTCGTAGCGGGCGCAGTCCGCCGCGAAGGCGTCGAACGCGGTCTGGAAGCCGGCCGCCTGCAGCAGGACCTCGTCGAGGGGATCCTGCCCGGGATCGAGCGCACCGTCGAGCACCATCGTCCGCACCCGGTCGGGGAAGGTCTCCGCATAGAGCGTGCCGATCCGGGTGCCGTACGAGAAGCCGAGATAGTTCAGTTTCTCGTCGCCGAGGACGGAGCGGATCACGTCCATGTCGCGCACCACTTCGCGGGTGCCCACGTGGGCGAGCAGGTCGGTCCCGGTGCGCTGCGCGCAGGTGTCGGCGTAGTCGCGGTGCCGCTGCTCCGTCCGCGCGATGCCCTCGGCACTCATGTCGCCGTCGTCGAACGCGCGGTCGGCGTCCGCCTCGGCGTCGGTGCGGCAGCGCACCGCGGGTTCGGAGGCGCCGATGCCGCGGGGATCGAAGCCGATCACGTCGAAACGGTCGGTCAGCTCGGTGCCGTCGGCGACGGTGGCGAGCCCGAGCCCGGCCGCGCCCGGTCCGCCGGGGTTGACGAGCAGCGAGCCGATTCGCTGCCCCGAGGCCGGCGAACGGGAGATCGCCACGGTGATCGTCTGCCCGCCCGGGTAGTCGTAGTCCAGCGGCACCGTGATCCGCGCACACTGCACGCCGCGCGGCAGCGGGCCGGCGTCGGTGTCGTAGTCCCGGCAGGACTCCCACTGCACCGGCTGTCCGTAGAACTGCTCGAGGCCGGCCGGGGCGCCGAGCGGTGCCGTCCGCGGCGGCGCGGTCTCGGTCGTGGTGCTGCACCCTGCGGCGAGCAGCACCACGGCGGTCACCGCGACGGCGCGCGACGCGGCGCGGAGTGGAAGGGACGACACCCAGCGATGGTGCCACGGGAGGTCCCGTGGCCGGTGCGGCGGTTCGGGACCGGCCGAGCGGCGGGTGTGACCAATCGCACCGCCGGTGCCGCTACTGCGCGGATGACGCCGGTGGCAGACTGAGACCGTCATCACCCAACCCGGGGACCCGCACGGGCCTCGAGGCAGAAAGGGACCTCTGATGTCCGAATCCACCGCTGCCCTCTACGGCGGCTCGACTCCGTCCGACGCTCCTCGCCGCAAGACGCGGGTCCATCATCTGCAGGCCATGAAGGCCGAGGGCCGGCGCTGGGCCGAGCTGACGGCGTACGACTACTCGAGCGCCCGCATCTTCGAGGAGGCCGGCATCCCGGTGCTGCTCGTGGGTGACTCCGCCGCGAACGTCGTCTACGGCTACGACACCACCGTGCCGGTCACGGTCGACGAGATGCTCCCCCTCGTACGCGGCGTGGTGCGCGGCGCCCCGCACGCACTGGTGATCGCCGACCTGCCGTTCGGCACCTACGAGGCATCGCCGGAGCAGGCCCTCGCCACCGCCATCCGCTTCATGAAGGAGGGCGGCGCCCACGCCGTCAAGCTCGAGGGCGGCGAGCGGGTCGCCGCGCAGATCGCCGCGATCACCGCCGCCGGAATCCCCGTCCAGGCGCACGTCGGGTTCACCCCGCAGTCGGTCAACAGCCTCGGCGGGTTCCGCGTGCAGGGCCGCGGCGACGGCGCCGAACAGCTCGTCGCCGACGCCATCGCCGTGCAGGAGGCCGGCGCCTTCTCCGTGGTCATGGAGATGGTGCCCGCCGACATCGCCGGTCAGGTCACCCGCAAGCTGACCATCCCCACGGTCGGGATCGGTGCCGGAAACGAGTGCGACGCCCAGGTTCTCGTGTGGCAGGACATGGCCGGATACACCAGCGGCAGGACCGCGAAGTTCGTCAAGAAGTTCGGCAGCGTGGGCGACGAGCTGCGCCGCGCGGCCGCCGAATATGCTGCAGAGGTGGCGGCCGGGACGTTCCCCGGTCCCGAGCATTCCTTCTGATCCGGCAGGACGAGGACACCTGCGGCCGGTCCGGCCGCAGGTTCCCTCGCCCGTAGGCCCGGGCCTTACCGACCCACGAGGTGCATCGCAGATGATTCGTCCCCGTCGCACACTGTTCGCCGTTGCCGTCGCCGGTGCGACGATCGCCGCCCTGGCCGGGTGCGCGTCCGGCGGTCAGCCCGCCCCCACCGGGACGGGTTCGGCGTCGTCGCAGCCGACGACCGGCGCGGCGGCGGAGCCGAGCACGCTTCCGAGCGGGGTCACCGAAACCCAGGCTGCCGAGCTGTGCTCGCAGATGGAGGCCCAGCTGCAGAGCTGGCGCACCTACACCCCGTCCATGAGCAAGCCCGGTCTGAACCTGCTGGTCGGCGAATGGGCCGCCCGCAACGGCATCGACATGCTGGCGCTCGCCCGGGACCGTGACCGGGTCGACGCGATCGCCTCCGCCCAGTGCCCCGAGGTGCGCAGCGAGGCACTCGAGGCGCTGCAGATCCCGACCCTGGCCTCCGCGCTGGTCGGCTTCTGATGCCGTTGCGGCAGCCGTACCCGCCGATCGAACCGCACGAGCAGGGCATGCTCGATGTCGGTGACGGTCAGCGCATCTACTGGGAGGTCAGCGGTAATCCGACCGGCAAACCGGTGGTGTTCCTGCACGGCGGCCCCGGCGGCGGGACCGTTCCCGCACACCGGCAGTTCTTCGATCCGGAAGCATACCGGATCGTGCTGTTCGATCAGCGCGGCTGCGGCCGGTCGGTCCCGCACGTCGCCGACGGCGCCGATCTGTCCGCCAACACCACCGAGTACCTGCTCGCCGACATCGAAACCCTGCGACGGCGGCTGGGGATCGGCCGCTGGCAGGTGTTCGGTGGCTCGTGGGGGTCGACACTGGCGCTGGCCTATGCACAACGGCACCCGCACCGGATCACCGAGCTGGTGTTGCGCGGCATCTTCCTGCTCCGCCGCAGCGAGATCGACTGGTACTACAACGGTGGTGCCGGACAACTGTTCCCCGAGCTGTGGGAGCGCTTCCTGGAACCGCTGACCGGCGCGCCGGAGGACGAGCATCCGGTCGACACGTACCACCGGCTGCTGCATTCGCCCGACCCCGACGTCGCGTTGCGGGCCGCCGTGGCGTGGTCGACGTGGGAGGGTGCGACCAGCGCCCTGCTGCCCGCGCCGGAACGAGTGGCGGAGACGTCGGACCCGCGTTTCGCGTTGGCGTTCGCCCGCATCGAGAACCACTACTTCCGCAACCGCGGCTTCCTCGAGGAAGGGCAGCTGCTGCGCGACGCCGGCCGGCTGCGCACCGTTCCGGGCGTGATCGTGCAGGGCCGTTACGACGTGGTCTGCCCGGCGACGAGCGCGTGGGAGCTGCACAAGGCATGGCCCGGATCGGACTTCGTCGTCGTCGACGACGCCGGGCACGCGGCGAACGAACCCGGCATCACCCATCACCTGCTCGAGGCGACCGACCGCTTCCGCTGAACCTCATTCGAGGCGGCCGAACCCGACGACCGCCGAGTCGGCCGTGACGTCGACGGTGTGCACGCGGATGCGGCCGAGTTCGTTTCCACCGACGGTCGTCGCGGTGTCGCCGTCGACCGCGACGACGATGTTGGTGTGCTGGCCGACCCACAACTCGTTCTCGTACAACACCACATCCCCCACCACCGGCCGGTAGCCGCCGGCGGCCGGTTCGAACCGGCCGGCCGACTCGTAGTACTCCTGCAGGGTGTACACGCCGGGGATCCGCCAGTGCCCGGAATGCGGATTGGCCAACGGACGCCCCGCTTCCCGCATGATCCAGCTGACGAAGTTCGCGCACCACGGCTCCTCGGCGCCCTCGGAATAGAAGGTCCCGGGCCGCTGCGTGCGGTGTTCGTCCGCGAGCAACTCCACGATCCGCGTCTGCGGCTGCGTCAGCGCCGAGGTGTCCACGTCCGGGAAATCGGCGGTGTCCCAGGGCAGGTATCTGCTCGGTACCGCGCCGAGCATCAGCACCGCGGCGAGGACCACGAGCACCAGCCCGGCGGCGACGCCGGCGAACAGGCCCCGCGGCCGCCGCTCCCGGCCGGCAGCGCCGTCACGCCGGGTACGCAAACCGCACCTTCCGGGTCTGCGGGTCGGCGTGCGTCAGCCGGATCCGGATTCGGCTGCCCTCCTTCGGCTCCCCGGTGCACGGTGCGATCACGGTGGCGTCGGGCACGAACACCTCGGCGTCCCGGCGGCCGTTGGTCGCGCGCAGGACCGTCGCATCGAACGACTCCCCCACGTGCGGGGCGAGGACCGTCGCCTCGGTGAGTGCGATGCACGCGCGGGTCACCTTCCCGGCGAGCGCGTCGGAACCGATCATGGTCTCGCGAAGTTCCGGCAGCGCCGCCCGCACCGGTGCCGGCACGTCCGTGCCGGCACAGACCGCCAGGCACACCTCCGTCACGAACCGGTCGGCCAGCCGCCGCAGCGGCGCCGTGACGTGTGCGTAGGGCGCCCCGATCGCCCCGTGACCCGGCTGCTCCGGCAGCTCGCCGTCGAACGCGACGTACGACGCGCCGCGCAGCAGCGCCGGGGCCTCGCTCATCAGCACCAGGGTGGCGGGCACGTTCACATCGAGGCCGGCCAGGAAACTGCCCACCGGCAGGCCTTCCGGCCAGGGCACCCCCAGGGCAACGGCGGTGCGCCGCAGTTGCGCCACAGCCTCGGGGGCGGCCGCCGGCAGGGTTCGCAGCAACCCGATCCGTGCGTCGAGCATCATCTGCGCCGCGCACATTCCGGTCAGCAGCGACACATGGGAGTTCCAGTCGTCGACCTCCGTACGCGGCTGGGTGGTCAACCGCCAGCCGTTCCCGTCGGCGATCACGTCCTGTTCGGGCAGTCGCAGTTCGATCGCGCCACGGGCCCGGGCCGCGGCTTCGCGGAGCCGGCCGAACTCCGGCAGCGCCGCGATCGACGGATGCACGACCCCGGCGTCGACACCGGCCTGCACTCCGGCGTAGTCGAACCGTGCGACGGATCGGACCAGTGCGCGCCGCACGGTCACGTCCACCGGCTCGGCGGTCTCGTCGAGAACGAGGCGCCACAGCGCGGCCGGGCGCACGCGGCCGGGCAGCAGACTGGCCGCGTCCTCGGACAACGACCGCGGATGCAGCGGGACCGACCCGTCGGGCAGGTAGTAGGTCTGACCGCGGCGTCTGCTCTCGCGGTCGAGCGCGCCGCCGGGGGTGACGAAGGCGGCGACGTCGGCGATCGCATAGTGCAGCACGAAACCGTCGACGGTCCGTTCGAGGTGCAGGGCCTGGTCGAGGTCCATCGATCCCGGCGGGTCGATGGTCACCAGGGGCAGATCGGTGCGGTCCACCCGCGCGGCGGACCAGCGGTCGGCCGCGGCCTCGGACTCGGCGACGGCGGACAGGGGGTAATCGTCGTCGAGCGCGAATTCGGTTCGGACGGCACCGAAGTCGATCGCGGGGGCGACGACGATGCGGGTGTGCGTCACCGTGCCGAGGAACCGCTCAGCGGTTCCATTCCTCGTCGGCCTCGTCCGCAGCCTTGTTGCGCTCGGCCGCGATCTCGAGTGCCCGTTCGGCGGTGGCGCGGTCCGGGTACGGCCCCATGCGGTTCAGCGCACTGGGGTCCTTCCCCTGGCTGACCTTTCCGGTGTGTACGTCGTAGTACCAGCCCTCGTCGCTCATGACTCCCAGTCTGCCCCACGCGGCGCCGAGATTCGGGGTAACTCGCGCGCGGCGGCGCGGCTGGTACCGTCGGCCCCTGGTCCCCGCTCGACGACGCGAAAGGAATCGCATGTCGTACCTGCTCTACGACTTCCTGCTCCCCTACCTGGGGCACGAGGCCGCCTCCTACTGGGCGCACCTGCTGGTCGTCGCCCCGATCTGAGCCGGGTGGGCGGACGAGCCGGCCTGTAAGCCGGATCCTGTACCCCGCCGAGGCGGGGTGGCGACCATCCATCTGGGCACACCGTCGCCGGGTACCTCGAGCGGTTCACCCGCAGGCTCGGGCGAGCAGCCCTCGGACACCTGCGCAGCCGCACCGACCGGGTCGGTGCGGCCTTCAACCTTGCTCCGGGCGGGGTTTACCGAGCCACCCCGGTCACCCGGGGTGCTGGTGCGCTCTTACCGCACCGTTTCACCCTTACCCACCCCGAGGGGTGGGCGGTCTGTTTTCTGTGGCACTGTCCCGCGAGTCACCTCGGGTTGCCGTTAGCAACCGCCCTGCTCTGTGGAGTCCGGACTTTCCTCGATCCAGGGCCTGGCACCGCCACGGTGCCGGTTCCCTGTGCCGCGGTCGCCCGGCCAACTCGTCCGCGTCGATCAGCGTACTGCCTCACGTGTCGCAAATGCGAACTACGGTACCGCCATGGCGAGATATGTGGCTCTGCTGCGCGGCATCAACGTCGGCGGCATCACCATCGCGATGGCGGATCTGAAGGACGTGTTCACCGGACTCGGTTTCGGGAACGTCCGCACCGTGCTCGCGTCGGGCAATGTGGTGTTCGACGCCGGCACGGCCGACACCGCCGAATCGAAGGCGCGGATCGAGGCGGCGCTGCGCGCCCGCTTCGGCTACGAGGCGTTCGTGTTCGTCCACGATCAGGCTGCCGTCGCGGCTGTCGTCGACGCCTACCCGTTCCAGGAGCGCGACGGCCGGCACGCATACGCGGTCTTCGTCGCCGAGCCCGCGGTTCTGGACGAGCTCGCGGTGACGACAGCGGACCTCGACCCGGCTGTCGAGCGCGTCGCCCGGGGCGACGGGGTCCTGTACTGGGACGTCGAGCGCGGGCAGACGGTCCGGGGCGCCTTCGGCCGGAACCTCGGCAAGCCCCGCTACAAGGCGGTGACCACGACGCGGAACCTGCGTACGCTCCGAAAGCTCCAGGTGTGAACGGCGGAACGACGCGTGCGGGCGCCGGGATCGGGCGTCCGCACGCGCAGGGATCGGTCCGTCGCCTACAGGTGCGAGGTGTCGTTGACCAGGCGCACGGCCGCGCCACCGTCGGGATAGAACTCGGCGATACTCAGCGACGCGAGGTCCAGGTGCAGGCGGTAGAGCAGCGACGGCCCGGCGTCGAGCGCCATCTGCAGCAGTGTCTTGATCGGCGTGACGTGGGAGACCACGAGCAGGTTCGCCCCGCCGTACTCCGCGACCAGATCGTCCCGGACGGCAGTGAGACGGCCGCGGACCTCGTCGAAGCTCTCCCCGCCCGGCGGACGCACCGAGGTGTCCCCCAGCCAGCGACGGTGCACCTCGGGGTCACGCTGCGCCGCCTCGCCGAAGGTCAGTCCCTCCCACTTGCCGAAATCGGTCTCGAGGAGCCCGTCGTGCACGGTCACGGGCAGACCGAGTACCGCCGCGGCGGCATCGGCGGTCTCCCGCGCCCGCCCGAGCGGCGACGAGACCACCGCGGCGATGTTGCCCCGCTCGCCGATACGGCGGGCAGCCGCGTGCGCCTGCGCGCGGCCGAGTTCGGTCAGCGGCGGGTTGCCACGCCCGGAGTAGCGGCGCTCCACCGACAACGGGGTCTGCCCGTGCCGCAGCAGCAGCATCCGGGTGGGCGTGCCGACGGCGCCGGTCCAGCCCGGCGCCTTCGCCGACGCGGAAGACGGCGGTTCGGAACCCGCCGCGGCCGAGGCAGCACCGTCCATCGCCTCGTTGGCGAGCCGGTCGGCGTAGGCATTCTCCGCGCGCGGCACCCAGGCGAACTCGATCCGCGAGAATCCCGCGGCCAGTTCGCGGGCGCGCGCGGCGAGCGGAATCATGTCCGGGTGCTTGATCTTCCATCGGCCCGACATCTGCTCGACGACCAGCTTGGAATCCATCCGGACGTCGACCTCGTCGGCCCCGAGTTCGGCGGCAGCGGTCAATCCGGCGATCAGGCCCTGGTATTCGGCCACGTTGTTGGTGGCGCGGCCGATGCTCGCGCTGCGCTCGGCCAGCACCGTCTCGTGGTCGGCATCGAAGACCACCGCACCGTAGCCGGCCGGACCCGGGTTGCCGCGCGAGCCGCCGTCGGCCTCGACAACGACCCGGCTCAAATCCCGGACTCCTTGGTGCGCACCAGGATCGCGTTGCACTCGGGGCAGCGCACGAGCGCCTCGGGCGGGGCGGCGGCGATGCGAGAGATCTCGCCGCGGTCGAGTTCGAGACGGCACGCGCCGCACCGTCGCGCCTGCAGCAGGGCTGCGCCGATGCCGGTCTTCGACCGCTGCGCCTCGTACTGGTCGACGAGCTCGGCGGGAAAGGCCTCCACGAGCGCCGCGCGGTCGCTCAGGCACCGGTGCTCGGCGACCTCGATGTCGGCGAGCGCTTCGTCGCGCAGACGGACGGCGTCCGCGAGTTCCGCATCGACGCTCGACAGCCGCGCGCCGGCGTGGTCGTGATCGGCCTTGGACGCCTCCCGGCGTTCCATGACCTCGAGCAGTTCGTCCTCGAGCAGCGCCTGCCGCCGTTCGAGGCTGGTGAGTTCGTGCTGGAGTTCGGACAGCTGCTTGGCGGCCACGCTGCCGCCGGCGAGGAGCTTGCGGTCGCGCTCCTCCCGTTGGCGGACCGCCTCGACCTCCCCTTCGAGCTTGCGGATGTCGCGGTCGAGGTCGTCGAGGATGATCTCGACGGCGACGGCGGCGTCCCGCCGCGCGGTGCGTTCCGCCTCGAGCCGTTCGACCTCCTGCTGTTCGGGCAGGGTGCGGCGCCGGTGCGCCAGGCGGGTCACCTCGGTGTCCACAGCGGCGAGGGCCAGGAGCTTGGACTGCACGGCGGGTTCGACGTTCACTCGGCGGGTTCCTGCTTTCGGCGGCGAGATCGTGGGGGGTGGTAGCTGCCTACCGTACCGCGCGGGCGGTCACGAGGAACCCGGACCTACCGGGCGGCGGTGGTCCAGGGATCGGTGCGCAGCTCGCTGACACGGGCCGCCCACCCGTCGCGGTCGGCGAAGGCGGCGTCGAGCACACCTTTCGCCTGCGCACACCACGGGTACTCGCTGGCCCAGTGCGCGACGTCGACGAGCGCGGGCCCGCCGGTACGCAGGTGCTCGTCGGCCGGATGGTGCCGCAGATCCGCGGTGACGTACGCATCGACGCCGAGCCGGGTGACGGTGCCGAGGAAGGAGTCGCCGGAGCCGCCGCACACCGCGACGGTGCGGACGATCCGGTCGGGGTCGCCGGCACCGCGCACCCCCCCCTCGGTGGCCGGCAGTGCCGCGGCGACGCGTTCGGTGAGCTCGCGCAGCGTCTGCGGCACCGGCAGGTCGCCGACGCGGCCAAGGCCCCGCGAGCCGGGTAGTTCGGCCAGTTCGAGCACGTCGAACGCGGGTTCCTCGTAGGGGTGCGCCGCGCGCAGAGCGGAAAGCACCCGGCCGCGCACCGCGCGCGGGGCGACGACCTCGATGCGGTCCTCGGCTACGCGTTCGAGGTCGCCGACGGTGCCGATTGCCGGATCCGCTCCGGCCTCGGGACGGAACTGTCCGGTCCCGGAGGTCGTCCAGCAGCACTCGCGGTAGTTGCCGAGCCGGCCCGCACCGGCATCGAACAGGGCGGCGCGCACCTGTTCGGCCGAGTCGGCGGGCACGAGGACCACCCACTTGTCGACGGCCGGTTCGGGCTTGGGCTCTATCGGCCTGAGTCCGGTCAGGCCGAGCGCCTGCGCCAGCGCGTCGGACACGCCCGGATCGGCGCGGTCGGCGTTGGTGTGGGCGGTGAACAGCGCGCAGCCACCCCGGATGAGCCGGTGGATCAGGGCGCCCTTCGGGGTGTGCGCGCCGACGGTGTCGACACCGCGCAGCAGCAGCGGGTGATGCACGAGGAGCAGTTGTGCGCCCCAGTCGAGGGCTTCGTCGACCACGGCGGCGGTGGCGTCGACCGCGAGCAGCACCCGGTTCACGGGTTCGTCGGGATCGCCGGCGACCAGTCCGACAGAGTCCCACGACTCTGCCAGCGACGGCGGGTAGGCCGTCTCCAGCACGTCGATCACCTCGCGCAGCGTCACCGCCGTCACCGCTCCTCCTCCGTCGTCCCGGCAACTGTCCCCGACCCTACGCGGCGGGCTTCGCCGCCAGCCGGGAGAATGAGGGCGTGACGACTCTCGCCGATCTGCCTCCGCTGCTGTTGCCGGCACCCGTGGTGCTGTTCGACCTCGACGGCACCCTCACGGACTCGGCGGCGGGCGTGATCGACGGGTTCCGGCATGCACTCGCCACGGTGGGCGTTCCGGAACCGGCGCACGACGAGCCGCAACGCGTCCTCGGTCCGCCGATGATCGACACCCTGCGCGGACTCGGCCTCGACGAGCAGCAGGTGCAACGGGCCCTCACCGCGTACATCGAGCGCTACGACGAGCGTGGCTGGGCGGAGAACTCCGTCTTCGACGGGGTGGCGACGATGCTCGGGCGAGTGCGCGACGCCGGCAGCCGGCTCGCCGTCGCGACGTCGAAGAACCAGAACTTCGCGGTCCGCATCCTCGAGCATTTCGAGCTGGCCGGCCACTTCGACTTCATCGGCGGCGCGAGCGACGACGGGACCCGGCGGGCGAAGGCGGACGTGATCGCGCACAGTCTCGTCTCGCTCGGGGTGGACCCGGTCGCCGCCGCCGACGGCGGCACCGGAGGCGTGGTCATGGTCGGTGACCGCGAGCACGACGTGACGGGCGCGGCGCGATGGGGCATCCCGACGGTGTTCGTCGAGTGGGGGTACGGCGCGGCCGACGAGGCGGCCGACGCGCACCGGTCCACGTCCAGCGTCGGCGAACTGACGAGGGTGCTGACCGGTGGCCGCTGAGCGCCTGCACGTGACGTTCGTGTGCACCGGCAACATCTGCCGCTCGCCGATGGCGGAGAAGATCTTCGCCGAGCATCTCCGCCGGGCCGGTCTCGCCGAGCGGGTGCGGGTCACCAGCGCCGGCACCGGCGACTGGCATGCCGGCGAGGACGCGGATCCCCGCACCACGGATCTGTTGCGGCGGCACGGCTACCCGATCGGGCACTGTGCCCGGCGCGTGACGGACGAGCAGCTCGCCGCCGATCTGGTGGTCGCCCTGGACGCCGGTCACGACCGGATGCTCGCGCAGCTCGGGGTGCCCGCCGAGCGCCGGGCGCTGCTGCGCAGCTTCGACCCGGACGCGGAAGGCGAGTCGGTTCCGGATCCGTACTACGGTGACCGGCACGAGTTCGAACTGGTCCGGCGGCAGATCGAGGCGGCGATCCCGGGTCTGCTCGACTGGGTGCGACGGCACTGAGGCCCGCGTCACCGGCTACCGTGGTTACGTGCGACGACTGACGTTCCTGCTCCGCCCGAGCTGGCTGGTGCTGGCCCTGGTGGTGGGCGGCTTCGCCTACGCGTGCTTCACCGTGCTCGCGCCGTGGCAGCTCGGCAAGAACACCACCACCGAGGAGCGCAACGACCGGATCACCGCCTCGCTGGCCACGGACCCCGTGCCGGTCGAGGAGCTCCTCTCCGGCCCCGCGCCGGCTCCGGAGGACGAGTGGCGGCGCGTCGTCGCGACCGGCTCCTACCTCCCGGACTCGGATCTGCTGGTGCGGTTGCGCAGCGTCGAGTCCTCCCCCGCCTACGAGGTGCTCACACCGTTTCGGTTCGCCGACGGCCGCACCGTCCTGGTGAACCGCGGATACGTGCGTCCCGAACGGGGTACGGAGATCCCCGCGTTCGCCCCGCCGCCCACCGGCACGGTGACCGTCGATGCGCGCCTGCGGATGTCCGAGGGAACCGCCGAGGGCAGGACCCCGTTCCGCGACGCCGGCCGCACCCAGGTCTACTCGATCGATCCCGCGCAGATCGCGGCGTTCACCGGGCTGGAGCTGACGGGCGGATACCTGCAGCTGTCCGAGAACCAGGCCGGGGGGCTGGGCACGATCCCGCTGCCGCAGCTCGACGCCGGCCCCTACTTGTCGTACGGGCTGCAGTGGGTGGCGTTCGGGATCATGGCGCCGCTGGGCCTGGGGTACTTCGTGTGGGCGGAGCTGCGCGAGCGCCGCAAGCGGAAGGAACCGGCGCCCGCGGCCGCACCCGAGGCCGAGCCGGCGCCCGCCCCGGTGGAGCGCAGCACCGAAGACAAGCTCGCCGACCGTTACGGCCGGTCCCGTTGAGCCACCCAGGCGAGGAGCCCGCGATGCACGCGACGATCGACGACTACCTGGCCGACAAGGACGACGCCGCCGTCGACATGTTCTGCCGGCTCCGCACACTCGTGCTGGGCCTCGGCGGCGACGTCGAGGAGCAGGTCCGTCCCGCCGAGGTGCGGTGGGGACGCGGCCGGGTGTTCGCGGCGGCGTTCGTCTATTCGTCGCGGCTGGAGATCGCCGTCGACCTGCCGCGGCGGGTCCACCACCCGCAGCTGCGGGAGGCCTTCCCGACCACCGCGAAGGTGACCACGCACCGCTTGAGCATCGCCACCCCGGACCAGCTCGACGACGGCGTCGTCGCGCTGCTGGCGGAAGCGTACGAGACGGCCGGAGAGCGCACCCGGTCGTAGGTTCTGCCCGTCCCCGGCCGGAACAGCGCCGGGTTCAGGATCGGCCTGACCGGCGCCTCCGACGATCATGACGTCTCCCGACGGATTCCAGGTGACGATGCGCCCGGTAGGTCCGCCCGCGACTTCGGAATCCGCACACTCCGTGACGTGGGCGGATTCCGGGCCGGCGCGTGGATGCCGACCCGTGTCGAGAAACCTCGGACGCCGTCGACGCCCCGGCGGTCGAGTTCCTGATCATGCCGGTCGAGTCTGTACCGGATCGGGTGCCTGAACCCGGACGTCAGGCGTACAACTGCTCGATTCGGTCGGCGAAGTTGTCGACCACCAGTTTGCGGCGCAGCTTCATGCTCGGTGTCAGGTCTCCCGCCTCGATGGACAGCTCCCGATCGAGGACGGCGAACCTCTTGATCTGCTCCCAGCGGTTGAGCCGGTCGTTGAGCCGGTCGATGCAGTCGGCGATCAGCGCGTGTGTCCGCTCGTCCCGGGCGATGTCACCGAACTCCCGGCCGGCCATGCCGTTCTTGGCCGCCCAATCGGTGATCGCCTCGGCATCGAGACCGACGAGGGCGACACAATACGGACGGCTCTCGCCGTACACGACGATCTCGCCGGCGTACGGGCAGATGCCCTTGAAGGTGGCCGAGATCGCGGACGGTGCGACGTACTTGCCCTGGCTGGTCTTGAACAGGTCCTTCTTACGGTCGGTGATCCGCAGGAATCCGTCGGCGTCGAGTTCCCCGATGTCGCCGGTGTGGAACCAGCCGTCCGGTTCGAGCGCCTCCGCGGTGGCCTCGGGCCGCTCGTGATAGCCGTCCATCACACCGGGGCCGCGCAGGAGCACCTCGCCGTCCTCGGCGATCTGCACCTCCGTGCCGGGAAAAGGCCAGCCCACGGTGCCGAGCCGGTACGCGTAGGGACGGTTGATGAACGACGCGGCGGACGTCTCGGTCAGGCCGTACCCCTCGAGGATGATGATGCCGGCAGCATCGAACCATTGCGCGACTGCGCGGTCGAGCGGCGCTGCCGCCGAGACGAAGAACCGCAGGCGACCGCCGAAACGCTCCTTCACGGTGGAGAACACCAGCCGGTCGGCGATCCGGTACCGGAGCCGGTCGAGGACGGACGGGGTGCGGCCCTCCTGCCTGGCCTGCGAGACACGCAGCCCGACGCCGACGGCCCAGTCGAAGATCCTCTTCTTCGCCCCGCCCTCCTCGGCGACCATCGCCTCGATGCGCGCATGCGCCTTCTCGAAGATGCGCGGGGCGGCGCCCATGAAGGTGGGGCGCACGACAGCGAGGTTCTCGACGATCTTCTCCACGCGGCCGTCGATCACCGTGGTGAAGCCGAGCTGCAGCGGCAACGCCAGCATCACCTTGCCGAAGGCGTGCGACAGCGGCAACCAGAGGAAGTTCAGGTCGTCGGGGCCGAGGATGTTCACCGCGTCCACGGCCGCGGCGGTGTACGTCCACCCCGAGTGCGGCAGCAGCACGCCCTTCGGCTTCCCGGTGGTGCCGGAGGTGTACATGATGCTGGCCAACTGTTCGGGACGGATCGCGTCCACCCGGTCGGCGACGACGGAGGGCGAGTCGGCGAGCAGTGCACGGCCCCGAGTCTCCAGGTCCGCGAGGGTGACGACCCAGTCCCCGTCGCCCTCGCCGTCGACGACCACGACAGTCCGCACGTCGGGCAGGTCGGCGCGGTGGGCGACGAGCTTGTCGACCTGGGTCCAGTCCTCCGCGACCACGACGGCGCTGCCCGAGTTGGCGACGATGAAGGCGACGTCGGGTGCGTTGGTGGTGGGATAGATGGTGGTGGTCGCGGCGCCGGCGCACATGATCGCGAAGTCCGCGAGCACCCATTCGTACCGGGTCGAGGAGGCGATCGCGACCGGCTCCTCGGGTTCGACTCCCAGGGTGATCAAGCCGGCGGCGAGTGCGGTGACCCGGTCGCCGACCTGCTGCCAGGTCGTGCTTCCCCAGCCGTCCCCCTCGGGATACCGGAAAGCCTCGGCCTCCGGCGTCGCGGCTACCCGGTCGACGAACAGCCGGGCCACCGACGGGGCCCGATCGTCGATCTTCGCGAAGTCGACCATCTCGTCCACCGCCCGCAGCGCAGCCATGCGCCGAGTGTAGATCCGCAGCGATCGCCGACGTGGGCAGTTACCCAAAGGTCGGAGGCGTCAACAGGTGCTGGGCGCCGGTTCGCCGCGGAACCGCGCGTCGACCCAGTCCAGAGCGGGGAACAGGCCCAGGGCGGCGGCGGAGAGATGATCCGGCGTCGGGGTCAGGAGAGTCTGCACCGGCACCCCGGCCGCGCAGTAGCGGCGCATCGTGGCGACCACGGAGTCGACCGGGATGAGCGCATCGGTCGGGCTGTGCCATTCGAAGATCGGGGCCTTCGGCACGCCGGCATACAGCTCGAGGCTGTTCTCCTCCATCACCGTCCGCGCAGCGGGATCGTCGAGGAAGCGGCGGTTGTCGGTCATCTCGGCCGCGCTGCGACCGACTCCCCAGAACATGATCTCGTTGGTGCAGCCGTTGGCGATCAGCTGCTTGAGCCAGTGTCCCTGGGCGTTGAGCTGCGGGGTGACGTGAATGCGGTCGGGATACTCGCGTTCGAGCCCGAGTGCGGCAGCCATCGCGAGGCCGAACGCCGGATGCGGGGCGGTGCCCAGACTCTCGGCCATCTTCACCAGGTTCATCGGGACACCGCCCTCGGCAGCTCCCACGATGTTCAGCTCCGGGGCGTATTCCGGGGCCAGCGCCGCGGCCCACGAGGTGGCCATCCCGCCCCCCGAATAGCCGCCCAGCGCGACCTTGCTGTCCGCCACCTGCAGTTCCGGCACGCGCTGCACGGCGCGGATTCCGTCCAGCGTGACCCGGCCGCCGAGCTTGGCGGCGCCGTAGGCCATCCGCGGGCCCAGATGGTCGGGCAGCGCCACCGCCCACCCGCGCGCCAGCGCAAGATTGAGTCCGGCGGCCTCCCGGATCTGGTGCAACGGATGGCTGGTGTAGAGCTGGGAGACGATCTTGCACTTGTGCCCGAGCGCGTTGATGATGTGCTGATACGACAGCAGCGGCCCGTTCTGCACGTGATGCGCCGGCCGCACGAAGGTCGTGTTCGCCGCGACGGGTCGATCCTGCGAATCCGTGGTGCGGAACAGCACTTCCCACACGGTGCTGCCCGGGAAGTAGTACGAGGGCGGCAACTGCCGGACCCGTAGCACGTCGCCCGGTGCGCGGGCCGCGAGATCGGCCGGCGCGGCGTAGAACGGGTCCGGATCGGGGGCGGGCAGCAGCGGTGCGGCGCCCGCACTGCCGGCGCCGGAGACGGTCGCAACCAGTGCGAACGCGATCGCGAACACAGCGCTACGGACGGATCGGCGAATCACGAAAGCCACGGCATACCCCACCACCACCCGGACGTCGGACCGGGACCGACTATGCCAGACACCTGCACTCCCGATGCGTGAACAACACGCTTGCCCGAGAGCCTCGCGTCTTCGAGTCCGGCCAGGAGGTCCCCGTGGAACCCGGCAAAGTACGGCTCGGCCGTGAAGTCTGGTAGGCCGAGGAGTACTGGCGGGTGATGGGCACTCGCCGAGCTCGTCGGGAGCCGTCTGGTGCAAGGGCAGGAGCTTCCCCTGTCAGCAGATGCGGTCGGGGTATGTCTGCTCCTGCCGCGGAAGGACCGTCCGCATCACTCGACTCTGCCGAGGTCGGCGACTGCGACCCGTACGAGCTAGGAAGTCGCCTCCTGGTCCGGCAGCTTCAGTTCGATCCCGTTCTCTTCCGCCCACTTCATCGCGTTCGGCATCATCACCGCAGCCTGCTGCTTCGCCTCCTCGGCGGGAGTGAAGGTCACGTACTCGGTTCCGGCGAACACGAAGGGCGTGTGCCCCGGCTCGAGGACGAAGGCGTCCCCGGCCTCGAAGATCTCCTCGACGCCGTCGGCTCGCCGGACACCGAACTTCCCTTTGAGCACATAGCCCATGTGGCTCGCCGGCACTGGTCGTTCGGCCCGCCCTTGAAGAACGGCGCATAGTCCATGTCCGCGGAGGCGCTTTCGATGCTGACCAGCCAGCCCGCGACTTCCTGGCTGTACTCGTCCGTGTAACCCGGGACGACCATGCGGGACGCGGTGGCTTTCGATACCTTCGGCATCGTCTTCTCCTTCCCCTGGTGGCTCGCGCCGAGTCCGTGTGCCTCGGCCGTCCGCCACTGCCATGCCGCGTCTCCCGGCACTGCGCACCATAGAGGCCAAGGTCCTCCGACGACCCGCGGGTCCCGCCCCCGGTCCTGGAGGTCACGCCGACGTCGGGTCGGTGTCCGGCGGGTGGTCGAGGTTGCGACGGGCCGCGGTGACGGCCGCGTCGACCGTCGAGTGTGCGTCTGTGACGACACTGGCGATGCCGGTCGCGTCGAGCAGGTCGCGCACCTGGCCGATCTCGCCGGCGAAGAGCAGCCGGATGCGGTGGTGCTCGAGGTCGGCGTACAACCGGTCCAGCATCTCGACGGCGGTGATGTCGATTCCCGGCACGGAGGCGGTGTCGAGGACGACGGCCCGCGTGTCGTCGTGGACGTGGCCACGTACGGCGGCTGCCACGTTGTCGGCGTTGGCGTAGATCAGCCCGGCCTCGGGCCGCAGCACCACGATCCCGGGCTCGGTGACCGCGTCGGGATGGCGCTGCAGGTCGACCCAGCGGCCGCTGTCCGGTGTGCGGCCCAGCTCGGCGACGTGGGGCCGCGAGGCGCGGAACAGCAGTAGCAGGACCGACACCGCGACACCGAGGAAGAGCCCGGGCAGGATGTCGAGGACCAGCACACCCACCATGGCGCTCGCCGCGGCGAGGAAGTCCGCATACGCCGTGACGCCGTAGATCCGCCGCAGGCTCGGGGTGGCCAGACGCGCGTACTTGCGCAGCCCCCGGACATCGACGAGTCTCATGACGGCCGCGATCACCACGGCGGCGAGGGTCGCCTCCGGCAGGTTCGCGAACAGACCGGTCAGGAACAGCAGCGTCATCACCGTCAGCGCCGCCACGACGATGCCGGAGATCTGCGACACCGCCCCGGCCGAGGCGTTGACGGCGGTCTTCGACAGGGACCCGTTGACGATCATTCCGGAGGACAGTCCTGCGCCGATGTTCGCTGCGCCCACCCCGAGCAGCTCCTGGTTCGGATCGATCTCGTAGTGTTCCTGGGCGGCGTAGTTCTTGGCTGCGCCGATGCCCTCGGCGAACGCCACCAGCAGGATCCCTGCCGCCGACGCGAGCAGCGCGGCATAGTCGGATCCAGAGACGCTGGGGAGCCCGAGCGGAGGTAGCCCGCCTTCGATCCGCCCGACGATCTCCACTCCCTCGGCGTCGAGATCGAAAACCGAGACGGCGACGATGCCCAGGACGACCGCGACCAGCGGGGCGGGCAGCCGGGGCGACACCCGGTGCAGGACCAGGACGACCGCGAGGGAACCGGCGCCGACGGCCAACGTCCAGCCGTTCGTCCCGCCCAGCGACGTGACCAGGTGCCATGCCTTCTCGAAGAAGTCCCCCTCCCCCCTCGGGACTCCGAAGAGCTTCGGGAGCTGCCCGACGATGATCGTCAGCGCCAAGCCGACGATGAACCCCTTCAGCACCGGTTCGGAGATGAAGGAAGCCAGAAACCCCAGACGCGCCAGGCCCGCGAGGATCCCGAGCGCCCCGACCAACAGCGCCAGACCGGCCGTCAGCGTCGCCGCATCGGCGTCACCGGAGATGCCGGCAACAGCAGCACCCGAAAGCGCCGCGGTGGCCGCCATCGGCCCCACCACCAGGTGCCGGGAGCTGCCGAACAGCGCGTAGAGGAGCAGGGCCGCGGGCGCGGCGTACAGGCCGATCACCGGGGACACCCCGGCGCTCGTGGCGTACGCGAGAGCCTCGGGCACCAGAACCGCCCACACCGTCAGGCCGGCCAGCAGGTCCCGTCCGATCCGATCGGCCCGACAGCCCTCGAACGACGTGAGCAGGGGCACCTTCACAACACGAGCACAGCAAACCCTGCCCAGCCACGACAGAGTCCGAAGACCCCGGGCGCGACCCCACGAGTCCGGCTGCGTCAGCGGACGTCGACGCTTGCCGGGCAGAAACCCCATCGAGGCCTGCCCCTGAACATGTCTCTCACCGCCACATTTCCGGTGGGGGCGGAGGGTTTCGAACCCCAGACGTGACCGAGGTCAGCCGGTCGCTGAACCCCTGAACAGGGATTTTCGCGCACACCCCATCACACCATGCTCACTGACGCACGCGTGTGGGCAAAGTGTGGGCACGTCCTTGCCTCAATCCAGCGCAGGCAGACTGCCTCGTTGGATTGTCGACGGTGTGACGCTCAAGATGGCGAGGTGCGCCGATATCAGTCTTGCCGAACTGCCGCACGCCACCGACGGGCTGGGGCGCGTACTCGACCTATTGTCCGAAGACTCCTTCCGTCGCGGCGGGCCCTCCCTTGCTGCGCTCGTCGTGTCTCAGTCGACCGGCGAGGTGGGGTCAGCCTTCCGGGGCAATCCGAGTTCCGAACGTACGAACGTGTGCAAGCATTGGCGAGATGTCGTCCATACCTGAGCAGGTGGTTCGTCGCCTTCAGCGTGCCCAGTACTGCAGCATCGGCTCCTCGGCCAGTCGCGTATCTGCTCGAGTGATGATGAGCGCGTCCCGGTCGATCCAGTACTGCACGCCTTCGTTCGTCACGACGTACCCGAGTTCCGTGCGGACCGGATCGTCGATCTCGATGGGCGCGCCGTCGCTGAGCCGTACACCCTTGTAGTACAGCCGCCCGACCCCGGTCTCGCAGATGACCACCAGCGACTGCGGGGTACGGCCGATGAGCACCGCCGAGTTGGTGTAGTTGCAGCGTCCCCCCGGAACACCGATGAAACCCTGCGCGTCGGCACCGGGAACAGTCGGTAGTGGTGCCGCCGTGCGGGGTGCGCTGACCGTCGAGGGGGGAACGGGGATGGTCATGCGCGATGTGGACGCTGGATCACTCGGCATGAGCTCGATGATGTTCACGGTAAACTTCGGCACGGTGGTACGGCCCCCGATCTGGGTGTCGTAGGAGTACGACCCGTCCACCTCGACGTACATCTTGACGATGTCGTCCTCGACCACGTCGGCCACCAGGGCGGGGTCGTCGGCCTCGATGGCGGTGTTCTCGTCGTAGTCGTACGGGCTGTCCTGCAGGACAGCGGCGGTGTCGGCTCGGAAGCGGTCGGTACCGGTGGCTGAGTCGAACTGGGTCACTCGGCCGTAGACGACGATCTTCCGCCCCGAAAAAGCATCCGGGTCCTTCACCAGCAGAGCAAAGTCCCGCTCCGAGATTTCCTGATAGGTGGCCGGATCAAGCTTGGCGGGGTCCTCCGGCTGTGTGGTCGTCGCGCCGCTACCCACGTTCGAGGATCGGCTGGGACTCGGGGTGGAGTCACCTCGACTGCACGACTGGACGCTGAGGATGGAAATCACAAGGATTGCCAGCACAGCCCAAGGCCATTTCGACTTCTTCCGCTTCCCCGGCTGCGGGGGCGGGGCCTGGACGGCTCCATAGCCTGGCACAGTTCCAGGCTGACCTGGATAGCCGTAAGGCTGTTGCAGGTATCCATTGCCTTGCGGTGCCGACCCGTACGGCTGTTGCGCCCCTGCAGGTGGCTGGTCGGGATGGGGGTATGGGGGCGGCTGGGCCATGCCTTCGTCCATTCGGTGGAGGCCTGCCCTCGTGTTGCAGCAGACCAAGTGGTTCGCTTGGACTATCACCCAGTGACTCCGGCCGTTACAGAGCCATCCCGAGTGGTCCCCGGGAGCCGTCGCGCCGACGCTGCAAACGTCCAGGCTGCAAGCGGATGGGCTACAGGGAGGAGGGTTGCGAAGGGCGGTACTCGAGCGTCCCGCGGTCAGAGTGAGGCGTCCTGGTTCGACAAGGCCGCCGCCGACGTCCCCCCGCGTCACGCCTCACGACCTCCGGCATACAGCGGCAAGTCGAGCCATACCGGCGAGCGTGAACGTCAAAGGCGGTTCAGCGGATGCTCGGACACGCGAGCGCGGCGACGACGCTCGACGTCTACGCCGATCTCTTCGACGACTTGGAGGCGGTAGCTACCGTTCTGCCGGAAGCCCGAGCGGTAACGAGTGTGGGCAAGACGTGGGCAGCGAGGGCATCATCCGGCGGGCCACAAAGCCCTGAACAGGTCTCTCACCGCCACATTCCTGGTGGGCGCGGAGGGTTTCGAACCCCCGACCGCTGGTGTGTAAAACCAGAGCTCTACCACTGAGCTACACGCCCGCAGATCCGGCGGCTCACGCCGCCAGATCTCGTCTCAGGACTTTAGCGCGGCCAGCGCTCGCACCCAAGCGCCCTGGTCACGGGGTTCGCCGGGCTGATTCTCCTCGGCGAACCGGATGATGCCGTCCTTGTCGACGACGAAGGTGCCGCGGTTGGCGAAACCGAGCTTCTCGTTGAACACGTCGTAGGCCTGGGCGACGGCACCGTGCGGCCAGAAATCGGACAGCAGCGGGAACGTGTAACCCTGCTCGGCGGCCCAGATCTTGTGCGTGGGCGAGGCCCCCACCGACACCGCGACGATCGCGGTGTCGTCGTTCTCGTAGGTCGGCAGGTCGTCCCGCACGGCGCACAGCTCGCCCTGGCAGACACCGGTGAACGCCAGCGGGTAGAACACGAGCAGCACGTTCTTCTTCCCACGGAAGCTCGACAGCGTCACTTCCTGGTTGTTCTGGTCCTTCAGTGTGAAATCGGGCGCCTGGGCACCCACCTCGATCGCCATTGCGTCGGTCGTCCTTACTTCGGTGGCGGAACTGAGCGGTGTGCTCAGCGCTTGGTGCGGGCGGCCTTCGGCTGCACCAGCCGGCTGCCCACCCAGTCGCCGAGATTGGCGGTCGAGGTCTGGGTCAGGCCGGCGGTCGTCGCCGATTCGGCGATCTCGCTGGGCTCGACATGGTCCGGACGCCCGGTCTTCGGCGTCAGCACCCAGACGACGCCCTCGTCGGCGAGCGGGCCGATCGCATCCATCAGGGCGTCGACGAGGTCTCCGTCGCTGTCGCGCCACCAGAGCAGCACCACGTCGACGACCTCGTCGGATTCCTCGTCGAGCAGGTCCGATCCGATCGTGTCCTCGACGGCGGCCCGCAGGTCGTCGTCCGTGTCCTCGTCCCAACCGAGTTCCTGAACCACCTGGTCGTGGGAGATACCGAGCTTCTGAACGTAGTTCTGGGCGTCCGCCGCGGCGACCACGGTGGTGTCCTCCTTCGGTTGTGGCCGCGGGCTTGCCGCGTACCGGATGTCATGAGCGATTTTTCAAAGCGAACATCCTCGGGGAGCTCAACGCAAGCCGAACCGCACGGAAATTCTCGAGAATCTTCCGGGGACGTTACCGCGAGAAGCGTCACACTGCCGACCCGCCGCGCGGACCCGAACCGTCCGGATACCCGCCCTGCGCGCGTTGTACACCCGGGGGGATGCCTCCTACCGCGGGATGGGGGAAGATGAGCAGTGCATCTCGTTCAGATGTCGATGAGTCGGCTCCCACAAGAGCCGGCCCTACGGAGCGGGCGCCACACCTGCGCGCCCCACCACGATGAGGAGCAGACGTTGACAGACCTGATCCACGAGCCCGATTCCTCGACGAGCGCCGCCACACCGGGCGCCTCGGAAGCGGGATCCTCGCCGAACACCACCGGGGCCACCGACGGCCGCGTGCGGGTCATCCGCGAGGGCGTGGCCTCCTACCTGCCGGACATAGACCCGGCCGAGACCACGGAGTGGCTCGAGTCCTTCGACGGGCTGCTCGAGTCCGCCGGTCCTGCGCGTGCCCGGTACCTGATGCTGCGCCTGCTCGAGCGCGCCGGCGAACGCCGTGTGTCCATCCCGGCCCTCACCTCGACCGACTATGTGAACACCATCCCGACCGAGAACGAGCCGTGGTTCCCCGGCGACGAGGAGGTCGAGCGCCGCTACCGCGCCTTCATCCGGTGGAACGCCGCGATCATGGTGCACCGCGCACAGCGTCCCGGTATCGGCGTCGGCGGCCACATCTCCACCTATGCGTCCTCCGCGGCACTGTACGAGGTGGGCTTCAACCACTTCTTCCGCGGTAAGGACCACCCCGGCGGCGGTGACCAGATCTTCATCCAGGGGCACGCCTCCCCCGGCATCTACGCTCGCGCCTACCTCGAGGGCCGCATCCCGGCCGAGCAACTCGACGGGTTCCGCCAGGAGGCCAGCCACGCCGACCAGGGCGGCGGCCTGCCGTCCTACCCGCACCCGCGGCTGCTGCCCGATTTCTGGGAGTTCCCGACGGTGTCGATGGGCCTCGGGCCGATGAACGCGATCTACCAGGCGCGGTTCAACCACTACCTGCACGATCGCGGCTTGAAGGACACCTCCGACCAGCACGTGTGGGCGTTCCTCGGCGACGGTGAGATGGACGAACCGGAGTCGCGGGGTCTCGCGCACGTCGCGGCGACCGAGGGTCTGGACAACCTCACGTTCGTGGTCAACTGCAATCTGCAGCGCCTGGACGGCCCGGTCCGCGGCAACGGCAAGATCATCCAGGAGCTGGAGTCGTTCTTCCGGGGAGCCGGCTGGAACGTCATCAAGGTGGTCTGGGGCCGGGAGTGGGACACCCTGCTGCACGCCGACAAGGACGGCGCGCTCGTCAATCTGATGAACGTGACCCCGGACGGCGACTACCAGACCTACAAGGCCAACGACGGCGCGTTCGTCCGTGAGCACTTCTTCGGCCGTGATCCGCGCACGAAGGAGCTGGTCAAGAACCTCAGCGATCAGGAGATCTGGAATCTCAAGCGCGGCGGCCACGACTACCGCAAGATCTACGCGGCGTACGCCGCGGCCATGGCGCACAAGGGTCAGCCGACGGTGATCCTGGCGCACACGATCAAGGGATACACCCTCGGTAAGCACTTCGAGGGCCGCAACGCCACGCACCAGATGAAGAAGCTCACGCTCGACGACCTCAAGTACTTCCGCGATCTGCAGCGCATCCCGATCTCGGACGCCGAACTCGAGGCGAACCCGAAGATGCCGCCGTACTACCACCCGGGCAACGACTCGCCGGAGATCCAGTACATGCTCGAGCGGCGCCGCGCGCTCGGCGGGTTCCTGCCCGAACGTCGCACCGCCGATGCTCCGCTGCCGCTGCCCGGGGACAAGACCTACGAGGTGGTCCGCAAGGGGTCCGGCAAGCAGCAGGTGGCCACCACCATGGCGTTGGTGCGCATCATGAAGGAGCTGCTGCGCGACAAGGAGATCGGCCCGCGCATCGTGCCGATCATCCCGGACGAGGCCCGCACGTTCGGTATGGACTCGTGGTTCCCGTCGCTGAAGATCTACAACCGCAACGGCCAGCTGTACACGTCGGTCGACGCCGAGTTGATGCTCGCCTACAAGGAGAGCGTCGCCGGGCAGATCCTGCACGAGGGCATCAACGAGGCCGGGTCCACCGCCTCCTTCACCGCTGTCGGCACCTCGTACGCCACGCACGGGCTGCCGATGATCCCGCTGTACATCTTCTACTCGATGTTCGGCTTCCAGCGCACCGGCGACGGCCTGTGGGCGGCGGCGGACCAGATGGCCCGCGGATTCGTGCTCGGCGCGACGGCCGGCCGCACCACCCTCACCGGCGAGGGTCTGCAGCACGCCGACGGGCATTCGTTGCTGCTGGCGTCGACGAACCCGGCGGTGGTGTCCTACGATCCTGCGTTCTCCTACGAGCTCGCGCACATCGTCAAGGACGGTCTGCGCCGTATGTACGGCGGCACGGAGGGCGTCGACGGGTTCGGTGGCGAGAACGTCTTCTACTACATCACCCTCTACAACGAGCCGTACGTGCAGCCGGCCGAGCCGGAGAACCTCGACGTCGAGGGCCTGCTCAAGGGCATCTACCTGTACCGCCGCGGTGAGGGCGCCGGGCCGAAGGCGCAGATCCTCGCCTCCGGGGTGCTCATGCCCGAGGCGTTGCGGGCTCAGGAGATGCTCGCCGACGAATGGGGCGTGGCCGCAGACGTGTGGTCGGTGACCTCGTGGGGCGAGCTGCGCCGCGACGGCGTCGAATGCGAGCGGCAGGCGCTGCTCGACCCGGGCGCCGACGCTCCGACGCCGTACGTGGCCAAGGTCCTGGCCGACGCCGCCGGGCCGTTCGTGGCCGTCTCCGACTGGATGCGTGCCGTACCGGACCAGATCCGGCAGTGGGTACCGGGCGACTACACCACCCTCGGCGCCGACGGGTTCGGGTTCTCCGACACCCGCCCCGCCACGCGCCGGTTCTTCAACATCGACGCGGAGTCCACGGTGGTCGCGGTGCTCGCCGCCCTCGGCCGGGACGGCGCTGTCGATCGCGCGCAAGCGGTCGAGGCCGCCCAGCGATACCGGATCGACGACGTGGCGGCCGCACCGGAGCAGACCTCGGATCCCGGCGTGGCCTGATCCGAACCGCTCTGCCGCGGGCGACGGGCCGCGGGCGTAGTTTCGTCCCATGGTCGCAGAACCCGCAGAGCCGCGTCCGAAGCGCGCACCGGGCGTCCCTACGGGGCGTCCGGTGCCGCCGGCGCGGCCTGAGCGAGATCCCCTGCCCGATGCGCTCCTTCGTCGGGTCAAGCAGTTCTCCGGACGGCTGTCCACCGAGGCCGTGCACTCCATGCAGGAGCAGTTGCCGTTCTTCGCCGATCTCGACGCGTCGCAGCGGTCCAACGTGCAGCTGATCATCCAGACGGCGGTCGTCGACTTCCTGGAATGGGTGCGCAATCCCGACAGCGATCTGCGGTTCAGCTTGGACGCGTTCCAGGTGATCCCGCAGGACCTGGCGCGGCGGCTGACGTTGCGCCAGACCGTGGACATGGTCCGCGCAGCCATGGAGTTCTTCGAGCAGTGGCTGCCGGCCCTGGCACGCAACGAGCAGCAGCTCGTCGCGCTCACCGAGGCGACGCTGCGCTACGGCCGGGAACTCGGATTCGCCGCGGCCTCGGTGTACGCGAGCGCAGCGGAGTCCCGCGGTGCCTGGGACACCCGCCTCGAGGCCCTGGTCGTCGACGCGGTGGTCCGTGGCGACACCGGTTCGGACATGCTTTCGCGCGCCGCGACGCTGAACTGGGATGCGACGGCGCCGGCCACCGTGATCATCGGTACACCCCCGCCGAACGAGGGGGTGTCGGTCGTGACGACCGTGCACTCGATCGCGCAGCAGCACGGCCGGGCGGCGCTGGCGGTGGTGCAGGGTGAGCGGCTCGTGATGGTGGTCAGCGGCGAGCTGCACGGGAGCATCGAGGCGATGACGTTCCGGTCCGAGCTGATGCGCAGCTTCTCCGACGATCCGGTGGTGATCGGTCCCACCACGCCCACCCTCGCGTCGGCGCATGCCTCGGCGGTCGAGGCGATGGCCGGGATGGAAGCGGTGGCCGGCTGGCGGGGTGCGCCGCGGCCGGTGCATGCGGCGGAGCTGCTGCCGGAGCGGGCCCTGCTCGGCGACGCGGGAGCGATCGCCGCCCTCGAGGACGAGGTGGTGGCTCCGCTCACCGAGGCGGGTGTGGCGCTGGCCGACACCCTCGACGCATACCTCGACTGTGGGGGTGCTGTCGAGACCTGCGCCCGACAGCTGTTTGTTCATCCAAATACCGTGCGGTACCGACTCAAGCGCATCACAGAAGTCACCGGCCGGGACCCGACGAATCCCCGTGATGCGTACGTGTTGCGGATAGCGGCCACCGTGGGAAGGTTGGCTCGAAGTCATAACGAATTGCGGACTCCAGTCCCACCTGTCTCCCGTTTCACATTGCGCGAACCGGGCGCGTAACAGGGGGCGGCACTTCGTCGATGGTGAACGCCGACGTGCAGTTTTGTTGGAACCCTACAAAACTGCACCCGAGAGTTCATCCCTACCGACATCTCGCAGGGGTGTCCCCAGGGTGTTCCCTGATCATCGTGATTTCGCTGCTCGCCCCCGGTCAGGGGTCCCAGAAACCCGGCATGCTCGCCTCCTGGTTGGAGCAGACCGGCGCCCGCGATCGCGTCCAGTTGTGGTCGAAGGTCTCAGGCCTCGACCTCGAACGCCTCGGCACCACGGCGACGGCCGAGGAGATCACCGATACCGCGGTGACCCAGCCGCTGGTCGTCGCGACGGCACTGCTCGCCTACGAGGAGCTCGAGTCCCGCGGCCTCGTCCCGGACGACACGATCGTCGCCGGGCACTCGGTCGGTGAGCTCGCCGCCGCAGCCATCGCCGGCGTCATCAGCGCGGACGACGCGGTCATGCTCGCTGCCGTCCGCGGCGCCGAGATGGCCCGGGCGTGCGCGCTCGAGCCGACCGGCATGTCGGCCGTGCTCGGCGGCCGGGAGGACGAGGTGCTCGCGCGGCTGGCCGAGCTGGACCTGACGCCGGCGAACGTGAACGCCGCCGGCCAGATCGTCGCCGCCGGCCGCCTCACAGCGCTCGAGGAGCTCGCGGCGAATGCTCCGGTGAAGGCCCGGATCCGGCCCCTTCCGGTCGCCGGGGCCTTCCACACCGCGTTCATGGCCCCGGCCCAGGAAGCCGTCGCCGAGGCCGCGGCGAAGATCGTCCCCAGCGATCCGACCCGCACACTGCTGTCCAACTCCGACGGGGCGCCCGTCGCCTCCGGAGCGGACGCACTGACCAAGCTTGCCGCACAGGTCACCCGACCGGTGCGCTGGGACCTGTGCACCGCGACCCTGCGCGGGGCCGAGGTCTCGGCGGTCGTGGAGCTTCCCCCGGCCGGCACCCTGGTCGGCATTGCCAAGCGTGAGATGCGCGGCACGCCGACCACGGCACTCCAGACCCCTGAGGACATCTCAGCGCTGGCCGAATCGATCAGAGTCGGTTAGTTTGCTGCGCGCGCGTCGCGCAGTACGGGACCTGCCCTCGACGGGCACCCGGAATCCGGGCGGAACCCTCCACCCGGTCCGATCACAGCAAGACGAAACGAAGAAGGGAGCCACGACGTGGCCGCCACCCAGGAAGAAATCATCGCCGGTCTCGCGGAGATCATCGAAGAGGTCACCGGCATCGAGCCCTCCGAGGTGACCGTCGAGAAGTCGTTCGTCGACGATCTCGACATCGACTCCCTGTCCATGGTGGAGATCGCCGTGCAGACCGAGGACAAGTACGGCGTGAAGATCCCCGACGAGGACCTCGCGAGCCTGCGCACCGTCGGTGACGCCGTCGCCTACATCCAGAAGCTCGAGGCCGAGGGCGTCCAGGCCACGAACGACAACGAGTGAGCCCAGCCGTGACTTCCGCCTCTCCCCGCACAGGGACATTTCCCAACGTCGTCGTCACCAGCCTCGCGGCCACGACATCGATCGCAGGTGACGTGGATGCCACGTGGAAGGGCCTGCTCGCCGGTGAGAGCGGGATCGACACGCTGACCGGATTCGTCGACGAGTTCGACCTGCCGGTTCGCATCGGCGGCAAGCTCAAGACGAGCCCCGACGAAACCCTCTCGCGCGTCGAGATCCGCCGGATGAGCTTCGTCGAGCGGCTCGCGCTCAACCTCGGCCGCACCGTGTGGGCGAATGCCGGCAGCCCGGAGGTCGACCGCGAACGCCTCGGCGTCGTCGTCGGCACCGGTCTCGGTGGTGGCGAAGCGCTCATCGACGCGGTCGACAAGCTGCGCAGCGACGGCTACCGCAAGGTGTCTCCGTTCGCCGTGCAGATGGTCATGCCGAACGGCCCGTCGGCGACCGTGGGTCTCGAACTCGGCGCGAAGGCCGGCGTGATGACGCCGGTGTCCGCCTGCTCGTCCGGCAACGAGGCCATCGCCCACGCCTACCGGATGATCGCGATGGGCGACGCCGACATCGTCGTCGCCGGTGGCGTCGAGGGCCAGCTCGACGCGGTTGCCACCGCCAGCTTCGCCATGATGCGGGCACTGAGCACCCGCAACGACGATCCGCGTGGGGCGTCGCGTCCGTTCGACAAGGACCGCGACGGTTTCGTCTTCGGCGAGGCCGGCGCGCTGATGGTGCTCGAGACCGAGGAACACGCCAAGGCTCGCGGCGCCACCATCCACGCCCGCCTGCTCGGCGCCGGCATCACCTCGGACGGATTCCACATCGTGGCGCCCGATCCCGAGGGGACCGGCGCGGCACGCGCCATGACGAAGGCCCTCCGCGGCGCCGGCCTCGCGCCGGCCGACATCGGATTCGTCAACGCGCATGCCACGGCCACGCCCATCGGTGACATCGCCGAGGCGAAGGCGATCAATGCCGCGGTCGGCAACCATGCCGCGGTCTACGCACCGAAGGGTGCCCTCGGGCATTCCATCGGTGCGGTCGGTGCGCTGGAAGCGGTCCTGACGGTCCTGAGCCTGCGGGACGGGGTCATCCCGCCCACGCTCAACGTGGACAGCCAGGATCCAGAGATCGATCTCGACGTCGTGAAGGGCGAAGCCCGATACGGCCAGATCGATTTCGCGCTGAACAACTCGTTCGGTTTCGGTGGGCACAACGTTGCGCTCGCGTTCGGCCGGGCCTGACCCGACCGGACTTCGCTCGCCGTCGGGGTGGGGATCTCGTCACGAGATCCCCACCCCCGGCGCCCATCCCCCGCTCTTGCCTTGTCCGAGGAGAACGCGATGACCGTCCTGGAACCTGCTCAGACGCGCGACGCCGCCGTCGACCCCCGCGATCCGCTCCGGCGGCTCGAGCGGCTGTTCGACGCGGGCACCCTGAGCCTGCTGCACCCCCGGGACAAGTCCGGCATGCTCGCCGCGATCGGTTCCATCGACGGTGTCCGGACCGTCGCGTACTGCTCCGACGCCACCGTGATGGGTGGCGCCATGGGCGTGGACGGCTGCAAGCACATCGTCGACGCCATCGACACCGCCCTCGAGCAGGACATCCCGATCGTCGGGTTGTGGCATTCGGGCGGTGCCCGGCTCGCCGAGGGCGTCGACTCCCTGCACGCGGTCGGCTTGATCTTCGAGGCGATGGTCCGCGCCTCCGGCCGGATCCCCCAGATCTCCGTCGTCCTCGGGTTCGCGGCGGGCGGCGCCGCCTACGGACCGGCGCTCACCGACATCGTCATCATGGCGCCCGAAGCCCGCATCTTCGTCACCGGCCCCGACGTGGTGCGCAGCGTCACCGGTGAGCAGGTCGACATGGAATCCCTCGGCGGTCCGGACACCCACACCAAGAAGTCGGGCGTCGCGCACATCGCCGCCCACGACGAGGACGACGCCCTGCACCGAGCCCGGCGCCTCGTGTCGATGCTCGCCGAACAGGGCGAGTTCGACCTCGACGCCGCCCGTCGCGGCGACACCGACCTGCGGGCGCTGCTGCCCGAATCCCCGCGCCGCGCCTACGATGTCCGCCCGATCCTGCACGAGCTGCTCGACAACGTCGAGGGCGAGTCCAGCTTCGAGGAGCTGCAGGGCGGATGGGCCCGCAGCGTCGTCACCGGTTTCGGCCGTCTCGGCGGCCGCACCGTCGGCGTCATCGCGAACAACCCATTGCGCCTCGGTGGCTGCCTGGATTCCGTCAGCGCCGAGAAGTCCGCGCGCTTCGTGCGCCTGTGCAATGCGTTCGGTGTCCCTCTCGTCGTCGTCGTCGACGTGCCCGGCTACCTGCCCGGCGTCAGCCAGGAATGGGAGGGTGTCGTCCGTCGCGGCGCGAAGCTGCTGCATGCCTTCGCCGAGTCCGAGGTGCCCCGCGTGACGCTGGTGACCCGGAAGATCTACGGCGGCGCCTACATCGCGATGAACTCCCGGGCACTGGGTGCGACCGCCGTGTTCGCCTGGCCTGATGCCGAGGTCGCCGTGATGGGTGCCAAGGCCGCGGTGGGGATCCTGCACAAGCGGGCTCTGGCCGCGGCACCGGAGGAGGAACGCGAAGCCCTGCACGACCGTCTCGCTGCCGAGCACGAGGCGATCGCCGGCGGCGTCGGCCGGGCGATGTCGATCGGTGTCGTCGACGAACTCATCGATCCGGCGACGACCCGCAGCACGCTTGCTCAGGCGCTCGCGGCGGCTCCGGCGCGTCGTGGCCGGCACAAGAACATCCCGCTGTAGACGGCTGCGCCGCCGGTGCGTCCTTTGGGTTGTCCCAGCAGCCCGAAGGACGCACCGGCCGCGTAGCGGCCTATCCCACGTTCCGGCGCAGCCAGGTCACCTCGGCACCCTCGCCGCCGCTGCGGTAGGGCTCGAGGGCCTCGTCCCAGGCCGTACCCAGCACCCGGTTCAGCTCCTCGACGAGGTTGCTGCCGCCGGCGAGCAGTGACCGCAGCCGCATCTCGCCGACCACGACGTCCCCGTTCGCGCTCGTGTTGCCCCGCCACAGTCCCAGTCCGGGCACGTGACTGTAGCGCTCGCCGTCGACGCCGTCGCTGGGGTCCTCGGTGATCTCGAAGCGGATCATCGGCCACACCCGGAGGGCGTCGACGAGGCGTGCGGCGGTCCCCACGGGACCCGCCCAGTTCACAGTGGTGCGTAGTTGTCCGACGTCGACCGGTTGACCGATCCAGGAGAGGTCCGGACGGCAATCGAGGGTGGCGGCCAGTGCCCATTCGATATGCGGGCAGACCGCAGCAGGCGACGAGTGGATGTAGACCACCCCGGTCGTCGCATCCGCGAACTGGTTCGACGCACGCACTACACACCTCCACTTCGACGAGGGACGTCTTCCCCAACGGCCTGAGATCGAAGCGGTCGCGCGTGGCGACAGGGGACAGTCTGCCTGTGTTACTCCTGTTTCGCTAGAGAACGGATGAGGAATTTGAGAATTGGGTGAGAACGTCGTCCGAGAGAGCGGGCCACCGTGGTTTCGCCCAGTCGCCGAAAGCCCTGTCCGTCAGCACGACACACGCGATCTCCGCGCGGGGATCGACCCACAGGAATGTACCGGACTGACCGAAGTGCCCGTACGTTTCGGGCGAATTGGCCGAACCGGTCCAGTGCGGGTCCTTCCGGCCGCGGATCTCGACACCGAGCCCCCAGTCGTTGGGCTTGTGCATCCCGTATCCGGGCACGATCCCGTCGAGACCGGGGAACTGCACCCGGGTGGCCTCCTCGAGGGTCTGCGCCGACACCAGACGGGGCGCGAGCAGTTCCGCGGCGAAGTGGGTCAGGTCGGCGAGCGACGACTGCCCTCCGTGCCCGGCAGGTCCCGGCAGCGACGACTCCCGCATGCCGAGCGGCTCGAAGACGGCCTGGGTGAGGTATTCGGGAAACGGGATGCCCGTCTCACCCTCGACGAGCTCCGCGAGGATCTCGAAGCCCGCGCTCGAGTAGATCCGTTTGCGGCCGGGCTCCGTTTGCGCCGTGCGTTCGTCGAAAGCCAGTCCCGAAGCGTGCGCCAGCAGATGGCGGACGGTCGACCCCGACGGGCCGGCGGGCTGATCGAGCTCGAGCGCGCCCTCCTCGACGGCGACGAGGACCGCGTAGGCGACGAGCGGCTTGGTGACCGATGCGAGACGGTAGAGCCGCAACTGGTCGCCGTGCTCTGCGACGACACCGCCGGCGCGGGTGAGAACCGCGGCGGCGGCGTGGTCGACAGGCCAGTCGGAGATCGCGTCGAGGCTGTTCACGTACCCAGCCTAGAAGACGGCACCGGTGGCCGCGGAATCACCGATCGGCGTCGGTGTACCGGATGACGCCGCGGATGTTCTTCCCGTCGAGCATGTCCTGGTAGCCGTCGTTGACCTGCTCGAGGGTGTACGTCCGGGTGACCATGTCCGCGAGGTTGAGGTGTCCGGCCTTGTACATCGCGAGCAGGTTCGGAATATCGACCCGCGCATTGCAGCCGCCGAAGATGTTGCCCTGCAGATCCTTCTGCAGCATCGCGAACAGGAACGCGTTCAGCTTCACGTCCATGTCCGTCATGTGCCCCATCGCGGTGACCACGCAGCGGCCGTTCTTCGCCGTCAGCTGCAGAGCCTCCTCGACGTACTCACCGCGCATCTCGCCCACGGTGATGATCGTCTTGTCCGCCATGCGTCCCCACGTGGTCTCCATGATCGGCATGAGCGCCTCGGCCATCGACGGGTAGGCGTGGGTCGCGCCGAACTTCAGGGCCTGCTCACGCTTCCACGGCACGGGGTCGATCGCGAAGATCTGCCGTGCTCCGGAGACGACGGCGCCCTGCAGCGCACTCATTCCCACGCCCCCCACGCCGATCACGGCGACGGCCTCACCGGGCTTGACGTCGGCGACGTGGGTGGCCGATCCCCAGCCGGTGGGCACGCCGCAGCCCACGAGGGCGGCCAGCTCGAACGGGACGTCCTTGTCGATCTTGACGACCTGAGTCTGGTTGACCGTCATGTAGGGCGAGAAGGTGCCGAGCAGGCACATCGGAATCACGTGCTGTCCGCGCGCGTGGATCCGGTAGGTGCCGTCGGAGATCGCCATCCCGCTGAGCAGCCCGGCGCCGAGATCGCACAGGTTCGAGTGGCCGGTGGCGCACGACGGGCAGCGCCCGCACGCCGGAATGAAGGAAAGGACGACGTGATCGCCGACCTCGAGGCCCACGACGCCGTCTCCGACCTTCGTGATGACGCCGGCCCCTTCGTGCCCGCCCATCACCGGGAAGGACGGCATGGGCGTCGCTCCCGTCACGATGTGGTGGTCCGAGTGGCACATGCCCGCCGCCTCCATGCGGATCTGCACCTCACCCGCGACCGGGTCACCGATCTCGATTTCCTCCACCGACCACGGCTCGTCGAGACCCCACAGGATCGCGCCCTTGGTCTTCATCTGCATCGCCCTCCGTCACAGTGCGTGTGTACGCATGTGACCATAGCCACAAGACGACGAAATTGGAACAGGTTCTATTGCCGACCCGGCACGGCGGGACGGACGACCGGCGCCGGGTAGGGACTTGCGTCCCGATGTCGCCCGCCGGCTCGCCCCGCCGGCCCGGGCCGGAGGTTCGGCTGACGATCGAGCGGCGATGCGGCCGGGCACGCCGCCGGCGCGGTGGAACCGGACCGATCACGCGAACAGGACGTCGACCAGGGTGAATCCCAGGGTGAAGATCGAAAACCGCGTAACCCTCCCCCGGGCAGCAGCGGTGTAGACGGCATGAACGTGATCGCCTCGCTGCTCGTCGCGTGGGTCGCCGTCGCTGCGGTGGTGGCCACGATCGTCGGGGCAGCGATCGCCCTCCGGGCCGAGCATCGGTCCCCGCGGCCCGGTCCGATGCAGCCGAAGGGGCTCAGACGACGCCCCCACCGTGCGGCACGTGCCGAGCGGCCGCGCACCGTGTGTGCGGAGCTGCGGGACTGACGCGACGGACGGGGCGCCGATCCGAGGTGGCGCCGAGCGTCGGGGTGCTCGACGCCACCACGATGTCCATCGGGCAGGCGCCGACGGGTGTGACAGCGGCCGGGGGTGAGATCCGGGGTGATATCCACGGTCGGCGCGGGCCCGAGGTCGTCCTCGACTACTCGACCTGCCCAAGCTGGTCCGGCCGACCCGGATGTTCGGATAGCTTGACTGTGGTACCCGCGATTCCATGCCGTAGGAGCTACGTGTGGCGCACTATCCGACTCTCGTCTTCCACGGTGCCGCACAGACGGTCACCGGCTCGTGCACGGAGATCGCACTGGACTCGACGCGGATCCTGGTGGACTGTGGCCTGTTCCAGGGCTCACGCAGTCTCGAAGAGCTGAACTACGGCGACTTCGCGTTCACGCCGGACGAAATCGACGCCGTCGTTCTCACCCATGCCCACATCGATCATTGCGGTCTGCTGCCCAAGCTGGTGGCCCAGGGTTTCGACGGGCCGATCTTCTGCACCGGCCCGACCACCGACCTGCTCGAATTCATGCTCGCCGACGCCGGGCGTATCCAGGAGTTCGAGGCCGAGCGGCGGAATCGGCGACGCGACCGCACGCGCGGGAGGAGGTTCGTCCCGCTCTACACGGAGGCAGACGCCCTCGCTGCCTGGGGACAGGCCCGCCCGGTGGCGCTCGAAGAGTGGTTCGAGCCCGCCGCGGGCTTTCGCGCGAGGTTCTGGAACGCCGGGCACATACTGGGGGCCGCATCGGCGGAGATCGAAGCGGGGGGTGTGCGCCTGCTCTTCTCCGGTGACCTCGGTCCCGCCCAGAAGGCATTCCATCCCGATCCGACCGGCCCCTCGGGACCGGACCATCTCGTCTGCGAATCCACCTACGGAAACCGGACCCGCGTGCGGATGACGATCGAGCAACGGCGTGACCTGCTCGAAGAGGAGATCGCCCGTGCGGTCGGGCACGGCGGCAACCTCGTCGTCCCCGCCTTCGCGCTGGAACGGACCCAGGAACTGCTGCTCGACATCGCCCACCTCGTCGACGAGAACCGCATCCCCGCGGTACCGGTGTTCGTCGACTCACCGCTCGCCAACCGGGCGACCTCGGTGTTCGCCGCGCACGCGGGCGAACTCGAGGATCTCGAGGGGAAGAACATCTTCCGCCATCCCGCGATCCACTACGTCGACGACGCATCCACCTCCAAGCGGATCAACGACGTCTCGGGAGCGATCATCATCGCCGCCTCGGGAATGTGCGAGGCGGGGCGCATCCGTCACCACCTGAAGCACAACCTGCACCGCCGGGATTCGACGATCCTGTTCGTCGGTTTCCAGGCGCAGGGTTCGCTCGGCCGCGTGATCCTCGAGGGTGCGAAGCGCGTCCGCATCTCCGGTCAGGACATCGACGTGCGGGCGCAGATCCGCCGGATCGACAGCTACTCCGCGCACGCGGATCAGACCGAGCTCTTGGACTGGATCACGGCACGCGGTCCCGTAGCAGGCAGCCTGTTCCTCACCCACGGCGAGCCGGAGGCCGTTGCGGAACTGGCCGAACTGGTGCACGAGCTCGACCCTTCGCTGTCGATCGTCACCCCGGAGATCGGGGAGAGCTACCTGGTGGCGCCCGGTACCCCCGCGTCGCGGATTCAACCTGCTCGCGCGGACGTCGCTCGGTTGATCGGCCGCGACTGGCAGAACGACTACGCCGAACTGGCAGTGAGCCTGAAACAGCAACTCGGACGCATCACGGATGCGGAATCGCGCCGGAGGGCCGTCGCCGAGATCCGCGAGATCCTCGACAGCTACGCAGATGTCCGCCCCGCACACGGCGTACGGAAGCGGGACTGAGCCGGATCCACACCCTCACCGACGCGCCCGAATTGCTCGATTCGGGACCTTCTACCCTGCCCGACCGGGCCGTTTTCCTTCACATCCGCTCACACGCCACCTACGCTCGGATCCGGCCACGATCCCCCTGCACAGTGGCCCTGCCCCGCCGGCGACGACGCGCGAAGCCGGCGGGGCCTCGCCTTCTCCTTCGGCACCGCTGCTGCGGCCGCACGAGAACGCCGCGGCGCTGCGGTGAAAGCCCACACCGACCCGGTCGGCTATCTCTTGCGGGCGGTGAGCAACAGGTACTCGGCGTCGTACGCGGTCCGGCCGGGCTGCCCGGCCCGGTTCCACGCGGTGAGGAACTGCAGAAATTCCCGGTCCAGGTCTGCGATCCGCTCCGGGTCGTTGAACCGGTACACCGCGATCGTCGGACCGTAGTTGCGCTTCCAGTATTCACGGAACTCGATCGGCTCCGCGCTGTGGTCCATCACCACGCTTCGGCGATCCATGCGCACATCGATGATCCGATCACCGAACAACTCCCGGACGTGCTGCTCGTCGCCCCACATCGGGGGCGGCGTAGCGCCCGCCGGGGGTGGCGGCGCATACGGGGCCATGAGCCGGAACAGCTGACCGATGAAGCCCTTCGGCGTCCAGTTGATCATCCCGAGCGTCCCACCCGGCCGGCACACCCGCAGCAGTTCGTCGGCGACGGCCTGGTGATGTGGTGCGAACATCGCGCCCACGCTGGAGAGCACGACGTCGAAGCTGCCGTCGGGGAACGGCAGGGCCTCGGCGTCCGCCTCCACCCACTCGACGTCCACACCCCGCTCCGCCGCGGCTCTGCGGCCCGCGACGAACAACTCCGGCGTCAGGTCCGCGGCGGTGACGATCGCGCCCCGTTCGGCAGCCGGGATGGCAGCGTTGCCGGATCCGGCGCCCACGTCGAGCACTCGCCGGCCCGCTGTCACCCCGGCCGCGGCGACGAGCGTCGGCCCGAACGTCGGAATCAGGTCGGCCGCGACCGCCGGATAGTCCCCGGCCGCCCACAACGCCCGGTGCCTGGCCTTCAGCGCCCGGTCTGCGTCACGTTCCACGATGCCGGTCATGATCACTCCTTCGTCCGATGCTGCGGGATCGTGTGTCCCGTACTGGCACCGACACAGACGGCGCCGCCACCGCAAGGACGCAATCCAGGCGGAGTGTGCAGGCACCGACGTGGAATTGCGTCCTTTCACCGGTACCGTCGTCTGTGAAGGGACACCGCCCGTACCGCGCCCCCTTCCCGGAGGACCACACCATGACCACGGCATCCCTCAGGTCCGCGACGGACGCGGACGCCCTGACCACCGAAGCCGTCTGGCGCGAGTTCGGTGCGCAGCTCCGCGTCTTCGTGCAGCGGCGGATCGCCGATCCGGACCGCGCCGACGACGTGCTCGGCGAGATCCTGCTGCGCGTCCACAAGAACCTCGGCCGGGTCGAGGACCGCGAGCACCTGATCCGATGGGTGTACCGGATCGCCCGCACCGCGATCATCGACGACTACCGCCGGGCCGCCCGGGATCGCGACCGGCTCGCGCCGCTCGTCGACGACGCACCCGACCAGGCCGGACAGGAGTGGGACGACACGACGACCGCCCAGCGGGAGCTGGCCGCCTGCCTGCGTCCGCTGCTCGAGGGGCTCTCCCCCGAGCAACGCCGAGCCGTCGAGCTGACCGACCTGGAAGGACTGACGCAGGCCCGCGCCGCCGCGGTCGAAGGGGTGTCGCTGTCCGGAATGAAGTCCCGTGTCCAGCGAGGCCGGCGGAAGCTGGCCGAGTTGCTCGGACGATGCTGCGCCCTGACCCTCGATGCGCACGGGATGCCGATGGACTACACCGCCTCGACCGACTGCCGGTGCGCCGGCGCCTGAGGGCGCGTGCGCCCGGTGTGCCGTCGCGGGACGGCACACCGGGCGAGTTCCGATCAGCCGCAGCAGGCCCCCGCGGTGGGGCTGTCCTCACTCGCGCATGCGACCGCACACGCCGAACCCGTCAGCCCGTCCGGGTTGGCGGGATTGTCGTCGGTCACGGCGTAGTACTCCCACCATCCGTTGGGGACGTCGGGCGCGTCGACGAACACCTTGTCCTGCACGGCATGGCAGCACAGATCCTGCTCGGCGATCGTGGCGGTCAGTCCGGAGTCCCGGAACCGGGCCAGCGCTCCGGACACCTCGTCGGGGCCGTCCGCCTCGATCCCCAGGTGGTTCAGGCGTTCGCGCGCACCGGGATTCTCGATCAGCACCAGCTTCAGCGGCGGATCCGCGATCGCGAAGTTGGCATAGCCGGGGCGCTGTTTGTGCGGGGACACCCCGAACAACGCGGTGTAGAACTCGGTCGCCGCGGTGATGTCCTCGACGTTGAGAGCGAGCTGAACTCGGGTGGCAGACATGGTGGTCACTCCTCGAAATCGGGACACCGGCCCGGGAATCCACCGTGGATCCTCGTCACCGTGTGTCCTCCCTACTGACGACCGTCGCGCCGGACGGACGCAGCCGGCGTCGTTCGCTCGGAGAATGCGTCCTTCGCCGCGGTGCGACGTCCGAAAGGAAACTCGGTCACCGACTCGAAAGGATCCGTCGTGAACACCACATCCACCACGCTGCCCGAGAACTGGAACCGCGCGATGGCCATCGTCGCTCATCCGGACGACCTCGAGTACGGCGCGGCCGGCGCCGTCGCCCGCTGGACCCGTTCGGGCAAGGCGGTGGCCTACGTCGTCGCCACCGACGGCGAGGCCGGCATCGACGGCCGCACCCCCGCCGAGGCGGCACCCCTGCGACGCCGCGAGCAGCTCGACGCCGCCGCCGTCGTCGGCGTCGAGGACGTGACGTTCCTCGGATACCGCGACGGCGTCGTCGAATACGGACTCGACCTGCGCCGCGCCGTCGCCCGCGAGATCCGGAGGTTCCGGCCGGACGTGCTGATCACCGCCACGTACGAGCCCACCTACGGACTGGACGGCGGGCGCATCGTCAATCAGGCGGACCATCGCGCCGTGGGCCTGGCGGTACTCGACGCCGCCCGCGACGCCGGCAATCGCTGGATCTTCCCCGAACTGCTCGACGAGAACCTGCCTCCGTGGAACGGGGTCGGCCACGTGTACCTGATGGGTGCGAACGAGCCGTCGCACGCCGTCGACGTCACCGAGAGCCTCGACACCGGAATCGAATCACTGCGCGCCCACCGGTCCTACCTGGACGGGCTGGGCCGGGACTTCGATCCTGCGGCGTTCCTGCGCGAGTTCACCGCGGCCGCCGGAACCCGAATCGGCGTGCGGCACGCCGTCGCCTTCCAGCAGATCCGGCTCCAGGGGGTGTGACGGCCGGAGCGGGAAAGGTGGGGCGGGCGGGGCTCGAACCCGCGACCAATGGATTATGAGTCCACGGCTCTAACCGACTGAGCTACCGCCCCGTCCGCGCGCATCCGAAGGTACGCGACGTGTGCCGAATGCTACCGGCTGCGACGACCGGTCCCCGTCGTGGGTCGCCCCGTGTCGCCGGGAGCAGGCCGCGCCGCGGCGGCACAGTGGGGCGTGTAACTTCCGTCACACCGGCCACGGTTCGTGCCGGCCGGGACGAGAAAACCCCTCCCACCCGAGATCGGGTGGAAGGGGTTTTCCGGAAGCTCCCCCGGCTGGACTCGAACCAGCAACCGTTCGATTAACAGTCGAATGCTCTGCCAATTGAGCTACAGGGGATTGTCCTGCGTGCCCCGCCGTTTCCCGCGGTGCGTGAAGAACTGTAGCGCCCCACCCGACGCGGCACCAAATCGCCTGCCTGCGAGCCCTGGGACGTGGATCGGGCAGGATGGGTGGGACGCTGACACGGCTGAACGGAGACGACGTTGATCGGACTTATGGTGGGGGTTGCCGCGGGCTACGTCCTGGGGACACGGGCGGGCCGCGCCCGATACGAACAGCTCAGCAGGACGGCGAAGGCGGTCGCGGGTAGTCCGGTGACAAAGAAGGCGATCGAGGTGAGCAGGCAGAAGCTGGCCGACTCCCTGAGCCCGGAGCCGAAGCTCGAACCGATGAAGCCGCTCGACGAGCAGACCACGATCCTCGTCCCCCGCGACCAGTTGCGGCGGTGACGCGGGTGGCGTGAGGTCAGCCGGCCAGGCCGTCGCCGCTGGTGTCGCCGATGGCCTGGTCGAGCAGGCTGCGCCGATACTGCTCGAGTGCGACGAGGTCCCCGAGCAGTGAGTGGAACTCGTCGGATTCGGTGGCCGGGGAGATGCGCTGCAGTTTGGATTTGAGTTCGGCGACCTGCTCCCCCACCCAGACCTCCTGCAGTCGCGCGAGGACCCCGCCGATGTAGCGGGGCATCCGGTCGTCCTCCGCGGGCAACGGGTCCACCGCGAGTTCCATGACCAGTGAGTGCACCACGGGGTCGGTGGCAGCGCGCCCGACGGCGTCGACCCACTCCGCGCCGCCGAGACCCGCGCCGGTCCCGCCGGCCGCGGCCACGGCTTCGCGGACGGCCGCGTAGGCCGGATCGGTGAACGTCTCCGCGGGCAGCGAATCGAACACGGTGCCGGCGATCCCGGGGTACTGCAGCGCCGCCTTGAGGGCGTCGCGCTGCGGCCACAGCGCGGGATCGTCGGGACGCGGCCGGCGCAGGACCGCCTCCGCGGGACCCGCCTCCGCCCGCTGGTGCGGCGCGGCGGTGCGTGCCTTCTCGTCGCCGCCGCGCGCGACGCGCCGGGACTCCTCCTGCACCCGCCGGCGGACGGCCGGAATGTCGTCCCAGCCCACCCAGTGCGACAACTGCACCGCGTAACTGTCGCGCAGCGTACGTTCCTTGATCCGGGCCACCACGGGAACCGTCCGGCGCAGCGCCTCCACCCGGCCCTCGGCCGTGTCGAGGTCGTGCTCGGCGAGAATCGACTTGACGACGAACTCGAACATCGGGGTGCGCCGGGCGACGAGGTCGCGCACCGCCCCGTCACCGGACTTCTGCCGGAGCTCGCACGGGTCCATGCCCTCGGGTGCGATCGCGACGAAGGTCTTGGCCGTGGTCTTCTGGTCGCCCTCGAATGCCTTCATCGCCGCAGCCCGGCCGGCAGCGTCGCCGTCGAAGGTGTAGATGATCTCACCACGGAAGTAGCTGTCGTCCATGAGCAGTCGCCGCAGCATCGCCAGATGCTCGTCGCCGAATGCGGTGCCGCACGCGGCGACTGCGGTTTTCACGCCCGACAGGTGCATTGCCATGACGTCGGTGTAACCCTCGACGATCACCGCCTGGTGCGCCTTGGCGATCTCCCGCTTGGCCAGGTCCAGTCCGAACAGCACCTGGGACTTCTTGTAGAGCAACGTTTCCGGGGTGTTGACGTACTTGGCCGCGAGCGTGTCGTCGTCGAACAGGCGACGGGCACCGAACCCGATGACGTCACCGGCGAGGTTGCGGATCGGCCACAGCAGCCGCCGGTGGAACCGGTCGATGGGCCCGCGACGTCCCTGTTTGGACAGCCCGGCGGCCTCGAGCTCGGCGAATTCGAAGCCGCGGGAGAGCAGGTGCCTGGTGAGAGCATCCCAGCCGGCGGGAGCGTATCCGCACCCGAACGTCTCGGCGGCGGCTTCGTCGAAGCTGCGTTCGGTCAGGTAGTCCCGCGCCGCCTGGGCGTCGGGCGTCCGCAGCTGCTCGGCGTAGAACTCCTGCGCGGCCGCGTTGGCGGCGACGAGCCGCGCGCGGGTGCCGCGGTCGCGCTGCACCGACGGCCCGCCGCCCTCGTAGTTGAGGGTGTAGCCGACTCGGTCGGCGAGCTGCTCGACGGCTTCGACGAAACTGATGTGCTCGATCTTCTGCAGGAACGAGTACACGTCGCCACCCTCGCCGCAGCCGAAGCAGTGGAAGTGGCCGTGGTTGGGACGGACGTGGAAGGACGGGGACTTCTCGTCGTGGAAGGGGCACAGCCCCTTCATCGAATCGGCGCCGCCGCGCCTGAGGGCGACGTACTCGCCGACGATGTCTTCGATCCGGACGCGGTCACGGACGGCCGCGATGTCCCTGTCTGAAATTCGCCCGGCCACGACGACGAGTCTAGGCGCTACCCCCAACTCGCCTGCGCGGCGAGGCTGTCGCGGTCGATCCGCTCGAGCCGGGACTCGGTGCACGAGGCGATCTGGTCGACGATCACCCGCATGCGGGCGGCGTCGTCGGGCGCGGCGTCCCACAGGGGGACGAAGAACGGGTCGAGGCCGACGGGAGCCGTGCGCTCGAGCCATTCGGCGACGCGGTGGATCCGTTCCCGCTGCCGTTCCTGACGCTGCCGGTGGGCGGCATCGGACATCACGAACTGCAGGGCCATGGTCTTGAGCAGGGCCACCTCGGACGCGACGACAGGTGGGACGACGAGGTCGGCGTCGTAGCGGGTGACCGGGCGATCGCCGGTGACGGCGCGAGTGCCGATGATCGCGGCCGTCGCGAAGCGGCCGACGAGTTCGCTCGTGAGCCGCTTGAGCGCCACCGAACACGCGAGGCTGCCGTCGTAGGTGTCGACGGCCTGGACCACCGGCATCTGCGACAGCCGCTTCGAGGCCTCCACCAACTCGTTCGGGTCGAGACCGGAGAATTCACGCATGCCGAGGTCGACGAGGGTGTTCACCGACGCCGGGTCGGTGAGCACGCGCAGGTCGATCCGTCCGTCGATCACGCCGTCCTCGACGTCGTGGACGGAGTAGGCGACATCGTCGGACCAGTCCATGATCTGGGCTTCCAGACACTTGTGCCGGTCGGGCGCGCCGTCGCGCACCCAGTCGAGGACGTCGGCGTCGTCGTCGTAGGCGCCGAACTTCGCGCCGGGCGCCGGGCGGGTCCACGGGTACTTCAGTGTCGCGTCGAGGGCCGCGCGGGTGAGATTGAGACCCGCGCTCGTACCGTCCGGGTGGACGATCTTCGGCTCGAGGCATGTGAGGATCCGCAGGTTCTGCGCGTTGCCCTCGAACCCGCCGCACCCGGCGGCCACCTCGTCGAGGGCGCGTTCGCCGTTGTGACCGTAGGGCGGGTGCCCGATGTCGTGCGCGAGGCCGGCGAGGTCCACCAGGTCGGGATCGCAACCGAGTCCGTCGGCGATGCTGCGGCCGATCTGGGCGACCTCGATCGAGTGGGTGAGGCGGGTGCGCGGAGTGTCACCGTCGCGGGGACCGACGACCTGGGTCTTGTCGGCGAGCCGCCGCAGGGCGGCGCTGTGCTGGACCCGCGCGCGGTCCCGCGCGAACGGCGTACGGCTCGCGGTCGCCGGCCCGGCACCGGCGAGCGCCGACACCTTCGGGACCTCGGCGACGCGCCGTTCGAGGTCGTGTTCGTCGTAGCCCGGCATCACGTCCTCCTTCACTGTGCGGCCGTGTAGGGGAAGTCCGCGGAGTCGTGGGTGAGCTGGTACCAGATCAGCGCGCCCGTCTCACGGGCGATCCCGTGCAGCTGCGACTCCCGGGTGTACACGGCGGGGCCGGTGCGGGTCGGCGCGGTCCACGCGTCGAGACCGGCATCGCGGGCCATGGTGCGAGTTCGCAGCGAATGCCACGGATCGCTCACCAGCACCGCGGAGTGCAGTCCCTGCGCGCTCATCTCGCGGCTGACCGCCTCGACACTGAGCAGCGTGTCCGAGCCCTCTTCGACCGCGGTGATCGCCGACTCCGGCACACCCTTGGCGACCAGATAGTTCTTGCCGGAGGCCGCCTCGGTGAACAGGTCACCCTCCTGCTTCCCGCCGACGGTGACGATCCGTTCGGCCACCCGGTTCTCGTACAGCGCGAAGGCCTGGTCGAGGCGGGCCTGGAACACCGACGAGGGGGTCCCGGAGTACTGGGCGGCGCCGAGCACGACGATGGCGTCGGCCGGGCTCCGGTCGTCGATGCGCGCCACCTGCCACACCCGCACCGCGGTCCCGGCGAGGACCGCGATCGCCGCGAGCACCACGCCGAGCACCAGCCGGCGCGTCCAGCGTGCGACGCTCGCCCCGAACCCGCGCCGGGTTTCGGGGAGGGGCGGGGCTGGGCGTGTACGGGCTGCGGTACTCACTCCCCGATTCTGCCAGTGTTGCGTGCGCGCCCACCCGGCGACGCGCCACGGGCGACGACGCATGCGAGCCGATAGATTCGGACGCATGTCACCGTATCCGGTCGTCGTCCGGCCACGTTCGGTCCGTCCGCTCCACCGTTCGCTGTCGCTGTCGGTGCCGGTCCTGCTCGCGGCGCTGCTCTGGTTGCTGCTGCCCGGTTCGGCGACGGCCGAGCCACCCTTCCGGCTCCCGCAGCCGGTCACCGACACGGCCGGCGTGCTGGATCCGGCGGCGACGGCGCAGATCGAGCAGGCGGCGGACGCGCTCTACGCCGAGCACGGGGTGCAGTTGTGGGTGGCGTACGTGCCGACGTTCTCCGGGCTGTCGTCCGACGACTGGACCGAGCGGACCGCGCAGGCCAGCAATTTCGGGACGGACACCGCCCTGCTGGCCGTGGCCACGCAGGACCGCGAGTACGCGCTGTGGACGCCGAACGCCCTGTCCGGGGTCACCGCGTCCGAGCGGGACGCCATCAGTACGGAGCGGATCGTGCCGCAGCTGCGGAACGAGAACTGGTCCGGCGCCGCGGTGGCGGCTGCCGAGGGCCTCGACGGGGCGTTGTCGACCTCGGGTTCGGGTTCGGGCACGACGCTGCTCGTGGGGGGCGGGGTCATCGCCGCCGGCGCAGGCGGGGTGTACCTGTACTCCAAGCGCGCCAAGCGCAAGCGGGCCGAGGCGGGCGCCCGGGCGGCGGCGGACACCGACCCGACCGACACCGACGCGCTGAGCGCACTGCCGCTCGAGGGGCTCGAACTGCACGCCCGGAAGATCCTGGTCGAGACCGACAACGCGGTCCGTTCGAGCTACGAGGCGCTGGAACTGGCGCGCGGGGAATTCGGCGACGGCGCGGTTCAACCGTTCGACCACGCCTACCGTCAGGCGCAGTCGGCCCTGGCGTCCGCGTTCGAGATCCGGCAGCGGCTCGACGACGCCATCCCCGAGACGCCTCAGCAGCAGCGCGAGATGCTCGTGCAGTTGATCTCGTCGTGTGGGCGCGCGGACCGGGAACTCGACGCGCAGGTCGAAGCGTTCGACCGGATGCGCGATCTGCTGCTCGATGCACCCGCCCGACTCGACGCACTCACCCAGCGCGCGATCGCGTTGCGGGCGCGCCTACCCCAGGCCGAGGCGACGCTGGCGGACCTGCGCACGGAGTTCCCGGCCGGCGCGCTCGCCCCGATCACCGACAACGTGGCGCTGGCCCAGGACGAGATCGAGTTCGCCGAGAAGTCCGTCGACCGAGGCCGGACCGCGGTGGCGCGTCCCGTCGGCGAGCAGGGCGACGCCGTGCGCGCCATCCGGGAAGCGGAAGGCGCTCTCGGACACGCGACGACGATGCTCGACGCGATCGACCACGCCGCCGACGACATCCGGCGGGCGATCGCGACTCTGCCGGCGGCGATGGCCGACGCCGCGCAGGGCATCGCCGACGCCGAACAACTCGCGGCCACCGGGGGCGTGGAACTGGCCGAAGCCCGCAAGGCCGCGCAGGAGGCACTCGACCACGCCCGGGCGGCGATGAACACCGATCCTCTGGGCAGCTTCACCCGGGTCGTGGAGGCGGACGCCCGCCTCGACGCGCTGCGGGCCCGCACTCGGCAGGCACAGGAGGAGGCACAGCGCACCCGTCAGCGTCTCGAGCAGGATCTGACGGCCGCCCAGTCCCAGGTCACCGCCGCCGCGGACTTCATCGGGACGCGGCGCGGCGTGATCGGCGCCGAAGCCCGCACCCGCCTGTCGGAGGCGCAGCGTCATCTGCAGGCCGCGCAGCAACTCGCCGCGCACGAACCGGGCCGGGCGCTGCAACACGCTCAGGCAGCGGGGACTCTCGCGGCAAATGCGCTGCGTGCAGCGCAGAACGACGTGCAGCGCTGGGACCGTCAGCAACGTCCGCCCCGCGGCGGCGCATCGGGCGGCAACATCGCCGGTGCGGTGCTCGGCGGCATCCTGATCAACAGCGTCCTGACCGGTGGCCGCGGGGGCTTCGGCGGCGGGGGCTTCGGCGGCGGCGGCTTCGGGGGCGGCGGCTTCGGGGGCTCGAGCGGGGGGCGGTTCTAGTCGCGACCGCGCAGTGAGTGGGGGCCGCCTCGCGCGAGGCGGCCCCCAC
>NZ_JAUIZP010000069.1:0-10485 GCF_041414735.1 Rhodococcus sp. GXMU-t2271 | reverse complement strand
CCTGCACAACGACGTGCTGCCCGCGCTGCGGGAGGCCGGGGTGAGCGAGGCGGACATCGATCGGATGCTGATCGACAACCCGCGCGAGATCTTCGAACGTCGCGATACGTACTGAGCCCGGCGCGCCGTCCGTGGCCGGGCACGGCACCCGGCCAGGGACGGCACCGGTCACACCGCTGGCTCGGAGCGGCGAACGACGAACCGGGACAACTCGTCCCGGTCGATGGCCCGCTTGAGGATCTTCCCGGACGCTCCCTTCGGAAGGGCGTCCACGAAGCGGACGATGCGAGGCGCCTTGTAGGCGGACAACCGTTCCCGGCACCAGCGCACGACGTCCTCGGCGTCGGCGCCGGCGCCGTCGCGCAGCACGACCACCGCGGCGATCTCCTCGCCGTAGTGACGGTCCGGCACGCCCACCACGGCCGCCTCGACCACGTCCGGATGCTCGTAGAGCACCTCCTCGACCTCGCTGGGATACACGTTGTAGCCGCCCCGGATGACGAGGTCCTTGACCCGGTCGACGATGCGCAACCGGCCCTGCTCGTCGAACTCCCCGAGATCGCCGGTGCGGAACCAGCCCTCGTCGTCGAGCACGGCCGCGGTGTCGGCCGGTCGCTGCCAGTACCCGGCCATGACGACGGGTCCGCGGACGAACACCTCGCCCACCTCGCCGGGGCCGCACGCGGCGCCGTCCGGCCCGTAGACCTCGACCTCGATGTCCGGGGCCGCGGTGCCGCTGTACCCGATGCGTGCCGGGACGTCCCCCCACGAGAAGGTCGCCATGGCCGTGGTCTCGGTCAGGCCGTAGCCCTCCCGGATGGTGCAGCCGAAGCGGTGCTCGAAGTCGCGGGCCACTTCCCCCGGAAGCGACGCACCCCCGGACACCGCCAGTCGGAGTCCCTCGAAATCTGCTGGCCCGTATGGCGATTCGGCATGCAGCATTGCGTTCCACATGGTCGGCACCCCGCACACCACCGTCAGCCGGTCCCGGACGACGAGGTCGAGCATCGCCGCCGGATCGAACGGGGACAGCAGGGACAGGGAGGCCCCGGCGGTGAAGGCCGACATCATCACCGAGGCCTGGCCGAAGATGTGGAACAGCGGCAGTCCGGTCCCGACTCGATCCTCGGGTCCCGATCCGGACAATCTGCACGAAATGCGACCTGCCGACAGCAGATTCGAGACGGTGAGCTGAGCCCCCTTCGGGCGGCCAGTGGTGCCCGACGTGTACAGCACCGCCGCGATGTCACCGTCGGCACGGTCGACGGGGTCGACGGGCCCCTCCTCGACCGCCGCGCCCGGCTCCAGCGACAGCCACGGCACACCGAGGCTGTTCGCGGCCTCGGTCACCGAGCCGGAGGCGGCATGCCAGGCGATCGCGAGCACGGCCCGCGAGTCCTCGAGCGCGTAGCGCAGTTCGGCTGCGGTGGACATGGTGTTCACCGGCACCACCACGGCACCGACCGCTTGAATACCGAGGTAGGCCACCACGAACTCGGGTACGGACGGGGCGAGCAGGAGTACCCGGTCGCCGGCGGCGACGCCGCGACTGCGGAGCAGCGCGCCGTAGCGCAACGCGTCGTCGCGCAGCCGGCGATAGCTTCGCTGCCCGTCCCGCGTGCGCAGGGCGATGCGTTCCGGCGCCGCGTCCGCGTGGGCGAGGACGGGGTCGAGAACACTGGCCATGAGTGGTTTCCCTTCGTCGAGAGACATATTGGGGGGAGGCCGGCTCGTGATTGACATCACATGACCGATGCCCCAGACTAGCACCACAGCCTGAACCCGAATTCATGTTTGAGTGCTGTTTCTCGGCCCGTCCGACCGGAGGAATTGATCTGTGACATCGCCATCCGTGAGTCCGACCGGCATCACGACCGCCGGCACGTCGCACCACACGCGCGCCCATCGTAAGCTGCTCGCCGCCGGGCTCATCGGCAGCTCGATCGAGTGGTACGACTTTTTTCTGTACGGCACCGCCGCGGCGCTGGTGTTCCCGCACGTGTTCTTCCCCGACAGCTCGCCCCTGATGGGAACGCTGTTGTCCTTCAGCACCTTCTGGGCCGGGTTCGTCGCCCGGCCCATCGGCGGACTCGTGGCCGGGCACTTCGGTGACCGCTACGGCCGCAAACCCGTCGTCGTGGTCTGCCTGCTGCTCATGGGCCTGGCGACGTTCCTGATCGGCTGCCTGCCCTCCGCCGCCGCCATCGGCGTTCTCGCCCCGATCCTGCTGGTGACGCTCCGTTTCCTGCAGGGCATCGCCTGTGGCGGGCAGTGGGGTGGAATCGTCCTGCTGCTCACCGAGTCCGCCGATCCCAAACGTCGAGGATTCGCCGGCACGTTCGGGCAGATGGGTGTGCCCTGCGGCGTCATCCTGGGCAACGTCGCGTTCCTCACGGCGACGGCCGCGATGTCGAACGAGGTGTTCCTCGACTGGGGCTGGCGGATCCCGTTCCTCGCCAGTGCCGCGCTGTTCCCCGTCGTCCTCTACATCCAGACCAAGGTGGAGGACACCCCCGAATTCCGGGAACTGCAGGCCGAAGTCGCGGCCAAGCGGCCCGAACAGCAGGTCGTCCAGGCCCCGCTCGCCGAGGCGATCCGCACCCACTGGCGCAAGATCCTGCTGGGCTGCGGACTGCTCGCCGCGACGAACTCGCTGTTCTACATCAGCATCGCCGGTGTCCTGAGCTACGGCACGACCGAACTCGGCATGAACCGCAATTCGATCCTGGCCATCTCGCTGGCCAGCTCCCTGGTGGGTCTCGGGTTCATCCTGTGGTCGGGGTGGATCTCGGACCGTGTCGGACGCCGGCCGATGATCATGATCGGGGCCGCGGCACTCGTGCTGTGGGCATTCCCCTACTTCTGGCTCGTCAATACCGCGAACCTCGCTCTGTTCGCGGTGGCCGTCACGGTCGGCTCGATCTTCCAGTCCATGACCTACGGCCCGCTGGCGGCGTACCTGGGCGAGCTCTTCGAGCCGAACGTCCGGCTCTCCGGCGCGTCGCTCGCCTACCAGCTCGCCGCCGTCACCGTCAGCGGTGGCACGCCGTTCATCATGACCGCCCTGATCGCCAACACCGGCACGACGACCCTGGTCTCGGTGTTCGTGGCCCTCATGGGCACCCTCACGTTGTTCTCGGCGTGGATGCTGAAGGAGACGAACCCCGCGGCGGTACGCCGCGACCCGAAGGCCGTCCCAGGCATCGCCCACGCACGGTAACCGAACGGGTGCTGCCGGCCTCCACGATCGCTCGTGGAGGCCGGCAGCATCTGTGCCGGACTCCGCTCAGGCGACGACGCGGGCGAGCGATTCGGCCACCGCGACCGGCTTCTCCTGCCCCTCCCGCTCGAACGTCTGCAGCGTCCGGATCTGGATGCCGCCACCGGCGGCCTCTGCCCCGAGCACCTGCATGCGCATCCGGATCCGGGAACCGACCGGCAGCGGCGAGACGAAGCGCACCTTGTCGTAGCCGTAGTTGAGCCCGTGGGCGAACCCGTCGAAGCTCATGAGCTTGTAGGACAGGCCCGGCCCCAGCGAGAGCACGAGCAGACCGTGCGCGATCGTCGTCCCCAGCGGACTCGTCGCGGCGCGTTCGGGATCGACATGGATCCACTGGTGGTCGTCGGTGACCTCGGCGAAGGCGTTGACGAGCTCCTGGGTCACGGTCACCCAGTCCGTCGGTCCGATGTCCCGTCCCACCAGGTCCTGGAGGTCGTCGAGGCCCGCGGGTCGTACGGGCAGAGTGCTGATGTCGTCGGTCATGGATGCTTCCTCTCCGCGCGGCCGGAGCGACTCGCGCCGAATCAAAACTTGAAGTTGAAACCGCGTTCAACTATACAGAGAAGGAGACGTCCGTCACCATCCTGTTCGCGACGCACCTCGACGACGGGCGATCCCCAGCCCTGCCCCTCCCCTTCCGCCAGGAGTGACCATGTCGGTCTACGAAATGTCCGAGCGCACCGTGCAGTACCGCGACACCCTCCTCGCCTTCATGGACGAGCACGTCTACCCCGCCGAGGCCGTGTACGAGGAGCAGATGCGCGCCTCCGGGGACCCGCACTTCCAGCCCCCGATCCTCGAGGAACTCAAGGCCGAGGCCCGCCGGCGCGGCCTGTGGAACCTCTTCCACCCCCACCCCGACTGGGGTCCGGGCCTGACCAACCTCGAGTACGCGCCCCTCGCCGAGATCATGGGCCGCAGCCACATCGCCTCCGAGGCGTGCAACTGCAACGCGCCCGACACGGGCAACATGGAGGTGCTCACCCTCTTCGGGACCGACGAGCACAAGGAGAAGTACCTGCGCCCGCTGCTCGACGGCACGATGGCCTCGGCGTTCGCGATGACCGAACCCGCCGTCGCCAGCTCCGACGCCACCAACATCGAGCTGTCCATGGTCCGGGACGGCGACGAGTACGTCCTCAACGGACGAAAGTGGTTCGCCTCCAATGCGATGCACAAGAACTGCAAGGTACTCATCGTCATGGGCAAGACCGACCCCACGGCGGCCCCGCACCGCCAGCAGTCGATGATGGTGGTACCCATCGACGCTCCCGGAGTGACCGTCGTGCGCAACCTCCCGGTCTTCGGTTACGCCGACCGCGAGGGCCACGCCGAGATCACCTTCGAGAACGTACGGGTGCCGGGCAAGGACGTGCTCGCCGGTGAGGGCGAGGGCTTCGCGATCAGCCAGGCCCGTCTCGGCCCCGGCCGCATCCACCACTGTATGCGCGCCATCGGCATGGCCGAGCGGGCCCTCGAACTGCTGTGCCGGCGCGCATCGAGCCGGGTCACGTTCGGTCAGCCCGTCAGCGAGCGCGCCAACGTCCAGGACTGGATCGCCGAGGCCCGGATCGAGATCGAGATGACCCGGCTGCTCACCCTCAAGGCCGCCCACCTGATGGACACCGTCGGCAACAAGCAGGCCCGGATGGAGATCGCCGCGATCAAGGTCGCCGCCCCGGCGATGGCGCTGAAGATCATCGACCGCGCCATCCAGGTGCACGGCGGCGGAGGCGTCACCGACGACTTCCCGCTCGCGATGATGTACGCGCACATGCGCACCCTGCGCCTGGCCGACGGCCCCGACGAGGTGCACAAGCGTTCCATCGCCGTCGCCGAACTGCGCAAGTACCGCCCCGCTCCCGCCGCCACGCTCAACGGCCACAAGGTGACGGTGGGCTGACGATGACCGGACTCGATCTGACCGGCCGCACCGCGATCGTCACCGGCGCCTCCCGCGGAATCGGGCTGGCCGTCGCCCGGGACCTCGCGGCGGCCGGAGCGAACGTGGTGCTCACCTCCCGCAAGCAGGACGCAGCCGACGCCGCGGCCGCCCAGCTCACCGCGGCCGGAGTGCGCGGCACGGCACTGGGCGTCGGCGCCCATGCGGTCGACGAGGACGCAGCCCGGCGGTGCGTCGACCTCACCGTCGAGCGGTTCGGTCGCCTGGACATCCTGGTCAACAATGCCGGCACCAACCCCGCGTTCGGTCCGGTGCTCGCCCAGGACCACGCACGCTTCGCCAAGACCTTCGACGTCAACCTGTGGGGTCCGGTGCTGTGGACCTCACTGGCCGTGCAGGCGTGGATGGGCGAGCACGGAGGGGCGGTGGTCAACACCGCCTCCATCGGCGGGATGGCGCCCGAGGCGAACATCGGCCTGTACAACGCCTCGAAGGCGGCACTGATCCACCTCACCCGCCAGCTCGCCCTGGAGCTCGCGCCGCGGGTGCGGGTGAACGCCGTCGCCCCGGGGGTCGTGCGCACCCGTCTCGCCGAAGCCCTCTGGAAGGACCACGAGGACCGGCTCGAGGCGGCACTGCCGCTCGGCAGGATCGGCGAGCCGGCCGACATCGCCTCGGCGGTGGCCTTCCTCGCCTCCGACGCCGCGAGCTGGATCACCGGCGAGACCCTCGTCGTCGACGGCGGCGCGATGCTCGGCACCGCCGCCGCAGCGGAGGCCGGCGTCGCCGTCGCCCCGTGAGCGCACCCCGCACACCGAACTCGATGGAAAGGTAATCTCATGAAGGCCTGGCGAATTCACGAAGTCGGCGAGCCCAAGGAAGCGCTGCAGCTCCTCGACGTCCCCGATCCGGAGGCGGGCGCCGGACGGCTCGTGGTGCGCGTCGCCGCGGCGCCGGCGAACTTCCCCGACGTGCTGCTGTGCCGAGGGCAGTACCAGATGAAGCCGGAACTGCCCTTCACCCCCGGCGTCGAACTGGCCGGCACAGTCGTCGCGGTCGGCGAGGGCGTCAGCCGCTTCGGTGTCGGCGACCGGATCGTCGGCAATCCCGAGTTCCCCTTCGGGGCATTCGCCGAACTCGCCGTGGTCCCGGAGGAGGACGCCTACCGCGCCCCGGGCTCTCTCGACGACGCCGAGGCGTCGGCGTTGTCGATCGGCTACCAGACGTCGTGGTTCGCCCTGCATCGGCGCACTCAGCTGCGGGCCGGGGAGACCCTGCTCGTGCACGCTGCGGCCGGCGGCGTCGGCAGCGCCGCAGTACAGCTCGGCAAGGCAGCCGGCGCCACCGTGATCGGTGTCGTGGGCGGCGCCGAGAAGGCGGACTACTGCCGGGCTCTCGGCGCCGACATCGTCGTCGACCGGCACCGCGAAGACTTCGTCGAGGTCGTCAAGGACGTCACCGCAGGTCGCGGTGCGGACGTGATCTACGACCCCGTCGGCGGCGACTCCTACACCCGCTCCACCAAGTGCATCGCGTTCGAGGGCCGCATCCTGGTGATCGGGTTCGCCGGAGGCACCATTCCGCAACCGGCGCTGAACCACGCACTCATCAAGAACTACTCGATCATCGGCCTGCACTGGGGCCTGTACCGGCAGTACAACCGGGCCGCGATCGAGGCCTGCCACGAGGAACTGTGCCGCCTCGCCGACGACGGCGCCATCCGGCCGCTGATCAGCGAACGGCTCGCCCTCGACGACGTCGCCGACGGTGTGGCCCGTCTCGGGGACGGGCACACCGTGGGCCGGCTCGTCTTCCAGCCGTGACGGGCCGCGTCCGGACGGGCTACTTCGGGATCACCTGCGTCGCGCCGTCGACGTAGGTGATGGTGCCCATCTCGAACTCGCTCTCGAGCCCGTTCGGGATGGGCCGCTCGTCGCTGATCGGGAATCCGAGTTCGCCACCCGCACCGCCCTGGGCCTCCCAGGCGGTGCGGATCTCGCCCCACACCACGTGCGCGTCGGTGTCGGGGCTCCAGGCGATGATGCCACCCTCGAACTCCGCGACGTAGCCGTCGCCGACGTCCTCCTGATCCGCGGTCGGTGCCCCCAGCGGACTGTCGGCACCGCCGATCTCGTTGTACTTCGCCAGAATCGGCCCGCTGATGGTGTACTCGCCGCCGCCCGCACCCGGCAGCGTCGTCGTCTCCTCGACGGAGGCGCCCGGTTCCGTGTTCTCGGTCCCGGTCGTGCCCTCGACCGCAGACTCCGCGGCGGACGTCGCGCGCTCGACTGCCGACTCCGCAGCACTGGTGACACTGGCCACGGCGTCCTCGGCGCCGGTGCCGTCGTCGCTGCTGCAGCCGGCCAGGACCAGTCCCGCGGCAGCGACGGCCGCGGCCACGGTGGCGGTGCGACGGGCTCTTCTGTTCATGACGTCCTCCTCGGAGATCGGGCACCGGTGTCTCGACGCTAGCGAGTGACCCCGGGCCCCGGGCGGTTTCCGTCCGGGGCCTGCCCACGGCCCCGTGCCGCACCGGTGCGTCCACGCTGGTCGTCGCGGTGGCTCCGGCCCCGGGCTCGGACGTCACGGTTGCACAACGATCGTCGTAGCGGGACCCGCGGCTTCGAGAGTCTTCCGCACGCTGAGCCGGTGGGCTTACCATGCGACGGACGAGAAAGGCCGTGACATGCGCGCACCCCGTCGTCGCCGGCTCGGCGCCGCCCTTGCTCTCGTGGCGACCCTGTCGGCCGCCTGCGTCTCGGTCGACACCGCCGATTCCCCGCCGTCCTCGCCGCCGCCCTCGCCGGGCGCCCAGTCCCTCTCTCCCCCGCAGGTCGCCGGCATCGACATCCCGGACGGACAGGTCGACGACGCCGTCGCCCGCCTCGACGAACTCGCCCGGGAGCTGATGGACCGGACCGGCATCCCCGGGATGGCCGTGGCGGTCGTGCACCGCGGTGAGATCGTGTACGCGGAGGGGTTCGGTGTGCGCGAGGCCGGCCGCGACGGCGCGGTGGACGCCGACACCGTCTTCCAGCTGGCGTCGATGTCCAAGCCGCTCGGCGCCACCGTCGTCGCTCACCAGGTCGGCGAAGGCGTGATCGGCTGGGACACTCCGGTGGTCGAACGCCTGCCGGGATTCGCGCTCGCGGACCCGTATGTGACGAGCCGGGTGACCGTGGGTGATCTCTACGCCCATCGTTCCGGACTTCCCGACCACGCCGGCGACGAGCTCGAGGACCTCGGTTTCGACCGCGAGCAGGTGTTCGACCGGTTCCGCCTACTGCCGCTCGGGCCGTTCCGTGATTCGTACGAGTACACCAACTTCGGGCTCACGGCCGCGGCACAGGCGGTCGCCGACGCGTCCGGCGCCGAGTGGGCGGAACTGTCGCAGCGGGTGCTGTACGAGCCTCTCGGAATGACATCCACCAGTTCACGATTCGAGGACTTCCAGAACCGGCCCAACCGGGCCGTCGGCCATCAGCTCGTCGACGGCGCGTACGTCGCGCGCGCGGTTCGCGATCCCGACGCGCAGTCCCCGGCCGGCGGAGTGAGCGCCTCGGTCACCGATGTCGCGCGGTGGCTGACGATGCTGCTCGGCGACGGCGAGTACCAGGGCCGGCGCATCGTCGACTCGGACGCCCTGCTCCCGGCGGTGTCCCCGCAGGCCGTGTCGAGCCCACCGGGTACCGTCGACAGCCGGGCGGGGTTCTACGGGTACGGGTTCAACGTGGGCACGAGTCCCGCCGGGCGCGTGATGCTGAGTCACTCCGGGGCGTTCGCGCTGGGCGCCGCGACCGCGTTCACCGCGATCCCGTCGGCGGACGTTGCGATCGTCGCGCTCACCAACGCCGCCCCGATCGGCGTGCCGGAAACCCTCGCCGCCGAGTTCACCGATCTCGTGCAGTTCGGGGAGATCCGGGAGGACTGGATCGACCTGTACGAGCAGCGCTTCGCCACGTTCGACGACCCGAAGGGCTCGCTCGTCGGGCGCACCGCCCCGACGAACCCCACCCCGGCCCGTCCACTCGGGCAGTACACCGGCGACTACACCAGCGAGTACTACGGTCCCGCGCGGATCGACGAACGCGAGGGCACCCTGGTGCTCACCATCGGTCCCGCCCGACAGACCTACCGGCTCGACCACTGGGACGGCGACGTGTTCACCTTCCCGGTCGAGGGCGGGGAGAACGCTCCGGACGGGACGATCTCCACCGCCACCTTCACCCCGGAGAGCGTCACGTTCGAGTACTGGAACGAGAACGGCCTGGGAACCTTCACCCGAACAGGAGCATCATGACCGAATCCGAGATCACCGCGGACGCGAAGTCCGTCGCCGTCGTCCGCGAATTCCTCGACGCGATGGTGGCCGAGGACGTGGAACGAGCCACCGCCCTCCTCGACCCGGACATCGCCTGGCACAACACGTCGCTGCCGACCGTGCGGGGCGTGCCCCGGGTGCGGCGCATCCTCGAGGGCCTGCGCCGGCCGTCGCTGGGCTTCGACGTCGTCGTCCACCACATCGCCGCGACCGGAGACGTGGTGCTCACCGAGCGCACCGACGTCCTGCGCTTCGGCCCGGTGTCCGTCCGCTTCTGGGTGTGCGGCACCTTCGAGCTGCGCGACGGGAAGATCACGGTGTGGGACGACCACTACAACGTCGGCACACTCGTCGGCGCCGCGGGTGCGGGGATGCTCCGAGCGGTGCTGCGCCGGTCGTAGAATCGCCCCGGCCGCCGAACCGTTCGACGGCGACGACGCAGGGAGCACGACGATGACCGACGCCGACCGGACGCCCGCGTTCGAGGCCGGAGTTCGGGTCCGCAGCGAGGTGATGGGCGCCGACTTCGTCGAGCGAGCCTTCGACCGCGCCCGCGGCACCGACGCCGAGGAGCTGCAGGAGTTCGTCACCGAGCACGTGTGGGGCTCGGTGTGGACCCGCCCGGGACTCGACCGTCGCAGCCGCAGCCTGCTCAACCTCGGCATGCTGATCGCGCTGCGCGCGGAGAACGAACTGCGCGGGCACGTGCGCGGCGCCCTGCGGAACGGATTGACCCGCACCGAGATCGTCGAGGCGGTCATCCACGCGGGCGCCTACTGCGGCGCCCCAGCCGGCCTGGCCGCGATGCGCGTCGTCCAGGAAGTCCTCGAGACCGAGCTCGGTCCGCGCTCCGAGCAGGACTGACCCCGCCCGCCGCGGTGGCGGTACGAATGGCGCTGGGGTGGTGGTGACCGAATGTCACATCGCGTCGATGTCGGCTGACTCAGGTGGTCCATGCGACACGCTCCCTGACCAGGGGAG
>NZ_JAUIZP010000068.1:0-1922 GCF_041414735.1 Rhodococcus sp. GXMU-t2271 | reverse complement strand
TCACCCAGTTCGAGCATGCAGGCCGTTACTGAGAAAACCTCAACGACTGGTACTCGGCAAGTTGCTTATTCGCCTTGTCGTCAGCATCGCCATCGTCCATCCAGTGCTCATCCTCGACACGTGATGATTTTTCGACGCCTAAGCTATGCGCGGCCGCCCTTCCGTCCGAAGAAGTCCAGCCGTTGTGAACGAGAGACCCTTCCCCGCCGATGATTTCCCGAGCCTTTTTTGCCATCGCCCGCTGCAGACCTTTCCTCTGCAGGTCCTTTTTGGTGCCGATCATGTCGACCTCTAGATCGTGCCCTGCCGTCGCAAACGCGACAACCTCATCGCCATCAACTACCAAGAGGACGTGATAGATCCAGTACGTACCCCGCTGGGGGTGACAGATCTTCAGATTCTTCCCGTACACGATGCGCATGGAGATGGATCGTTCCACACCTCGACGATGACCGGCAGCCATGGCATGAAGTCTCGCCCGCGTAGCTACCGCGTGCCTGATGCGTTCTCTCTAGCGATGGAAATCTCCCGATCAAGAATCCGCGTTGCGTGCAACAACTGCTCGCACTCGGCGAGCGCGTCGCGCAGCTCTTGCTCGGTAGCGCTCTTCCGCTCGCGGAGTTGCTGTGACCAAACGTCGTCTCGGAACGAAAGGCTCTCGGAGAGCGGAACCATTACGAACGTGATCTCACGGGTTGGCCACTCGCCAGTGATCGACTCGATATAGAGCATGTGAGCGAAGCTGTTGCGAAGTTCTCCGACACGTCCGGCAACGGTCCCGAACCACTCATCCGCCTCTTTGGCCCAGCTATCGACATTCCAACGCTTCGCGAGCTGAGCGAGATACTTGCGCAGCTCATGCCCCTTTGTAATTGGGGCATCGTTCGGCCGCCTCTGCTCTGCTGCGCCCTCGCGACCAAGGTCGTGGTAACGAAGGTGTTTTATCTCTTCGAGGAGGGCACTCCAGGCGCACTGCAATCTGAGGATGGTTTCGTGGATACAGGACGAAGGCCTGAACACTTCCTTCTCAAGACGATCCTGCTCGTCAAAACGTCTGCTTACCTCGTCCAGGTCCAGACTCGACTCCGCATCAGTCACATTGGCCGAGGGTACAGACACTCAACCTGGCGCGAGCCATTTACGGACTTCCTGACGTTCCAGGTCAGCTGCCTTGTTGCACCACCTCACAGGACCCGACCCATCAAATCGCCGATGGGTCGAACGGCGGATACGGAACACCCAGACCAGCCTCCCGTTCCTCGTCCCAGCGAGCCACAACACCGCCCGGCCAACCGTGAGCGTCGTCCCACTCGCCGCGGGCATCGCACCACTGACTGAACGTGGCCCACTGGGGATCCACGACACCACGGCGCTTGCACCAGACGGTGAAGTCCAACAACTCGGCCGGCACCACCCCCGGCCTCTCCCGGCGCTTCACGACACCACCCCCTTGATCCCATACGTCCCCCGAGTCGCCCGACGCTGCTGCTTCGGCGCATCCTCCTCCTGCACGCCCGACTCCAACCCCAACGCCGCGACCAGGCGCGCGAACGTGATCCGCTGCTGCCGCAACTCCGGAAGCGCCGGATGCACCCGCACCCCCTGCGGCGACTCGTTCAACACGCCGTCACGCTCAAGCACCTTCTGCAGATCGTCCAACGCATCCGCGGTACGGCACGCCTGCAGCAACAGGGCTTGCTCGTGCTCGGCCAACTCGAAGTCTGTGAGCGTGTCAGTCCACAGACGCTTGCCTGCCACGCGGAGGCCCCGCGGTGGTTTCGGAACATCGGCCACAAGAGGCCTCCTAACGGTCGAATAGGGCCATTCGATTCAGGCCGCGGAGAGATATGCCCGCCTATGCCGGAGGTGGCGGGTGTGGGGGTGGGTGGGGGTCACCCCGGGTGGGGGGTGACGCGCCGGCC
>NZ_JAUIZP010000067.1:0-90935 GCF_041414735.1 Rhodococcus sp. GXMU-t2271 | reverse complement strand
GGGGGCACCCCCGGGGGGGGGGGTGACGCGCCGGCCAGTGCTTCCCCGCCTGGCCGGCGCGCATGGTGGCTGTTATCCCCAGCCGCCCAGTTCGGCGGGCTTCACGAGCGCGGAGAACATCGTCATGGCGAAGTTGCTGGGGGGCTGTGTGATGAGGTCGAGGAGTTCCTGCAGGGAGGTCGCGTCGTTGGGGTGTGCGGCCTCGTAGGTGTTGATGACGTTCATCCACGGCTTGCCGTTGAGGTCCTTGGCGTCGTAGGCGCGCTTGAGTAGGGCGCCTTGGAGGATCTTGTCGTTGGAGATGATGGCGTTGTTCATCATCGACACGGCTTCGTCTTCGGTGGGGACGGTGGAGGCGCGGTCGGTGGCGTCTCGGTGGGAGATTGCGTCCTGGGCGGTGGTGCCGACGGTGCCGAAGAGTTTGCGTTGCAGGCTGGTGATGCGGGCTTCGCGGTCGCCCTCGGTGGAGCGCCTGTGCTGTTCGAGGCGTGCCTTGGTTGTGTTGTAGAGGTTCTCGATTTGGGTGCGTTTGCCGGCGTCGCTGAGGTTGTTGTCGGCTCGGATTTCTTTGAGCTGTCGGAGGTAGGTGTCGCCGATGGTGGTTGCGTCCTTGGCGTAGGTGGTGTCTTCAAATCGCATGGTGTCTCCCGGTGTTTCGTGTGGCTCGGTAGTCGGTGAGTTCGTCGCGGTCGATGAGCCATCGGCCGTCGATGTTCTCGGCGTGGAGTGCGCCGCGGGCGATGGCTTTTCGTACGGCGCGGTCGGTGATGCCGAGGTGGGTGGCGACCTGGCTGGTGCTCATCCACTGGGGTGATGGTGCCGTCGGTTCCGTGGGTTCCGTTGGGGTGGTTCCGTCTACGGAATTGCGCCAGACGAGGGAGCTGATGCGGAGGGCTCCGAGGACGGCATCGATTTCGGGGTCGAGTCCGCGGCTGTTGATGCGGAGGGTGTTGAGGTCTGCTCTGCGTTCGAGCCAGGCGGCTACCCGGGCGGGGACGATCACGACGTGACCGTCCCCGTGCAGGTAGTGCTCGATGGGGCGCGGGGGCTGCATCAGGGCCTGCCGTTGTACCGCATGATGTTGCGGGTCTGCAGTTGTGCGACCCTGCGGGCGATCTCGTCGACGATGCGGCTGTCGATGAGTCCGTTCGCTTGGACGGTCACCGAGTTGTCGACGTTGTGCTCCCCGGCGGACTCACGCTGCTGTGCGAAGCCCTGCGCTATGTCCCGGCCGGCCTGCCAGAACCGGTGGTTCGGATCCAGCAGAGTTCCCTCGATGCCGAGGATCTCCAGGGCCGCGTCGGCTGCGACCTTTCCGACGTCCTCCCCGTACTTGGCGAGGCGTGCCTGCACGTCGTACGGCTCCGGCTGGCCTTCCTGCTTGGCTGCGTAATCCGCAGTGCTCGGCAAGGGTGCCGGATCCCCGATCGGCGTACCGGTGAAGGTGTCGACGGTGCGGGCACCGTCCGGCCAGTTCGTCACGAATACCGCGACCGCGGAGGCTGTGCCCGGAGTCGAGCTCCCGCCAGCTCCTCCCCCGCGGGATCCGCCGGTGCTGGTGCCGCCTCCCCCGCCGGGGAACGATCCCCCACCGAGAGCGACCTGGGGCCCGGGGTTGGCGCCGCCGGTGAGCTGCTCGAGTGCCGGATTGTCCCCACCGGAGGCGCCCGGCCAGTGCCACACCATCGGGAAGTCGGTCGCCCCGTCGGCGCCGCGGCCGTACTGGATGCCGTTCGAGCCGTCCGACTCGATGTTGACGCCGTACAGGGTGCCGGCCATGTGGCCGTTCATCCCGACACCGCCGTCGGTGCCGATGGAGAACCCGTCCGGGTCGTAGCCGCGCTCCCACCCCATCGATGCGAAGTCGGAGCCGGTGACGAACCGCACGCCCTGCCCGGTGCCCGCGTTGAACACCGCCGACAGGTAGCCGGAGCAGTCCAGGCCGCCGTACACGTACGGCTCCCCGTCGTGCGCCTTGGCTTTCGCGATCGCGGCGTCCCGGTCGAACAATCCGCCGGCCGCGAAACCGGGGGCGTTGATCCACTCGAGCAGCGGCAGCGCCTTGCGGGCCGATCGGGCGTTGACCACGAACTCCCCGTTCGACAGCCATGCCGGGATGCTGTCCGATGTGCCCGTGCCGGGACCGGACACCCGACCGCCGGAGGCGTACCGCACGTACCCGGATCCTCCTGGGGCGGACGCGGCGGCGGCTTCGGCGACGATCCGGTCGTTCTGCGCTCCGAGGCTCTCGTAGTGCAGCCGGATCTTCATGTCGATGTTGCGGTCCTTGTTGGTGTTCACGAAGTCGTCGACGATGCGCTGACCTTCGGTAGTGTTCGCGAAGACCTGGAACGTGCCGTCCGGCAGTTCCCGCGTAGTCAGGCCGAGCTTCTCGAGCTCCTCCTGCCGTTTCGGGGAGTTCGAGGAGATGATGATGTCCTTCGAGTCCGGGACCATCTTCACCGAGTCCCCGAGGGCCCGCATCAGCAGCGACGTGTTCTCGGCGGCTTGACCGCCTTCTCGCAGCCCGTCGCGGGCGGCCTGCAGGCCGGGGCGCATGCTGTCGAGTCCGTCGGCGAGGGACCGGGCGGTGTCTCCGGCGCCGGCAAGGGTGCCGGAGAACCCGAGCATCGCGTCGGAGATACCGCGCATCTCGTCGGCCTGGTCGCCCATGCCGGGGATCATGTCCAGGAAGTCGGCGGACAGCCCGACCATGCCGCCCAGGGCCCCGACCACCGGGGTGATCATCTGCGACATGCCGTCGGCGAATACTGCCCAGGCGCGCAGTGCCCCGGAGGAGAACCCGACGAACGCATCGACGGTGCTCAGCGCTGTGGTGCCGAGTTCGGTGAAGAACGCGATGATCTCCGGCTTGTGGTCCTTGACCCAGTCCGCCGTGTCTTCGAGGGCGGGGGTGAACGCATCGGCCAGGGCCAGCTTGAGCTGGTCGGCCTGCACCGTGATCGTGTTCATCGCCTCGGTCCAGGCGGTGCCCGGATTCGAGCCCATGATCTCCGCGACCTTGGCGGTGGCGCCCTCGACCTCACCGAGCGCCGCCACGGCCCGGGACGGATCCCAGTTCGAGAACGCGTTGATGAAGTCACCCGCGGTGTCACCGAGCAGGGCCTGAGTGATCGCGGCCCGCTCAAGGGGATCCTCGACGGTGCGGACTGCGTCGAAGATCCGGTCGAACGCAGCCTCGCCGTCCTCGCCGCCTTCCTTCAAGTCGGTGAACAGTTCCTCGACCGGCAGATTCAGCGCCCCGATCGCACCCTTGATGGTGTCGCCTTCTTCGACCATGCGCCGGCCGAACTCGCGGATCGCGTCACCGGCTCGGTCGGTGTTGTCGGCACCGTTGGCCATCGACTGATTGATCAGACCGACCGCGAACTCCGCGGAGAACCCGGCGTTCTTCCAGCCGTTGCTGTACTCCGACAGCGTGTCGATGACGTCGTCGCCGAGGTTGCCGGCGCGCTGGTAGCCGCGGGTGATCACGTCGAACGCTTCGGTCGAGGAGTCCACCAGGCCGTTCTTCATCAGCGCCGACACCGCGCGGACACTGTCGGTCATCTCGCCACCGAGCAGATCGGTGACGACGTTGAGATTCTGGATGACCGGTTGCATCTCCGCGGCGGTCTCTTCGCCGTTGAGGATGCCACCTTGGATCGCGAGCTGGGCCGCCTCGATGTTCGCCTCGACCGACTCGCCCCAGGCGTTTGTGAAGGTGTCCGCCGCGGCCGTCCCGATCACCTGCATGGTTGCGTCGTTCACTCCCAGGCGGGCCTGGATGAGGTCGCGGGACTGCTGCATGTCCATGCCGTCCATGACGGCCTGCGCCAGCTCCTTGCCGGCCATCAGACCGACGCCGGCGATCCCGGCGAGGGCTGCCCCGATCGGGCCGGCCTTCCCTGCCAGCCCACCAGCGCCCCCGAGGGCGTCACTGAAGCCACCGAGGAATCCGCCGCCGGCTTCCCCACCGGCCCGGCCCGCAGTGCCCCCAGCACCCCCCAGAGCGTCCCCGACCGAACCTTCGATGTCGCCGAGCTGACCGGTGAACCCCGATGTGAAGTCGTCCCCGGCCCGCGCGCCGGCCCGGCCGATGTTGCGACCGACGTCGTTGCCCAGGCCGCGAGTACCGCGAGTGAACTGCGACGTGAAGTCGTCCGCCGCCCGATTGCCGGCACGGCCCACGTCCCGCTGAATGTCCCGGGAAAGATCGCTCGTGGATGCCGCCAACGTGATGTACGCCGTGGCGAGTTCTAGTCCTGCCATGTCCTACCTCCCTTCAATGTGTGCAGACCTCGATGTGTTGGGCCCGAAAGGTCAAAGGCGCGGTGTGTTTCTGCACTTGTGCCGCGGGCTTCGGCGAGGGTGGTTGCGAGTTCTTCGTCGGTGAGTGCGGCGAGGTAGTCGGCGACGTCACGACGAGTGGGTGCGGTCATGCTGTCCTCCTGCCTTGGATGTGTTCGGTGACGGCGGTCCGGTCGAGCAGCCAGCGGCCGGCGATGATGCGGCCACCGAGTTGTGGGGCGAGGCGCCGGGCCTGCCGGTTGCTGCATCCGAGCATTCGTGCCGCCTCCATCGTGTCGATCATGTCGTTTGAATCTTGCTGTGCCGGTTCGGGTTCGATGTCCGTATGTCCTGTTCCGGACGTTGCTGCTGCGAGTTCGGCGAGGATGCTGGGGATGGGTAGGCCGTTGCGGTGGCGGGCGGCGAGGGTGACACGGACGGTGTAGCGCAGGGCGGTGACGGCGTCCCCGGTCAGGAGTAGTACGTCGTCGGCGAGGCGTTGGATCGGTGGGGTCACTGGTTGGCCTCCTCGGCGGTGTCGGCCCGGTCGTGGAGTTGGTCGGCGAGGGTGCGCGCCTCGGTGGGCGTCATGGCGAGGACCAGGCCGGCGAAGCGCAGCAGGATCGGTCGGCGGGCCCGAGTGTCGACGGCGACGATGGTGGTGCAGGTGTCGGTGGTCAGTCGCACAGGGTCTCCCGGGCGTTGCGGGCAGCGTCGGCCAGTTGGGTGCGCAGGGGAATGGTCGGTAGGGCCTCGTCGACCACTTGCAGGACGGGTTCGAGGACGCATGAGGTCATCAGCTTGAGCGCAGCCGCGGTGACGTAGCCGAATACGTCGACGCCGACCTCGGCGAGGTAGCGGGCACTGATGGCCTCAAGGGCGGGCTCGTCTCCGCTATGGGCGGCCATGTCGTACATGAGCCGGGTTGCGGCGTTCTGAATGATGTCGACGTTGACGACGGAGGAGGGAACGCCGTTGCTGTCAACGATGGTGATGTGCTCTGGGGTGGTGTTGTCGTTCATGCGCTGCGGTCCTTCCTCGACCGTCCGTAACCCTGGGGGTTGCGGAGGGTTCCGGCCCATATGCCGGTGGGGTGGTCTTGTTCATGGGCTGCTGTCCGGCAGGCGGATAGCACGGGGCAGCCGCGGCAGATGCGTGCTGCGGCGGCGAGCCGGGAAGAGCGGTTCTCGATGGACTCCTCTTCGAGCTCGGCATCGAACATGGGGGCGCGGCCGACACATCGGGCGCCGTGGAGGCGAGGGTCGATGAGGGCGGTGAGGGATGCTGGCGTGGTGGGGAACGCTGCCCCGACGCGGCGGCTCACCGGTGCTGCTCCTCGATTGCGTGGGACCGGTGCCAGCGACAGGTGGCACCGCGCCGGGCGACGACGGTGCGACAGGGCTGGCCATCGGTCCGCGGCCGGCCGCACCGCAGGGTGGTGCGCGCATCGAGGGCGGCGAGGATCCTTGTCGGCATCGGCCGGCTTGGGTGTTCGTGGGGTGCGCAGTCGAGGCAGGCGCATCCGATGCCGTCGTCGTGGTGGGCGACGAGCCACAGGGACGCGTCCCCGCGAGGGGTGATGCATACAGAGGCGCGCCAGCCGTTGCCGAGGAGCAGGGTGCGGTCCGGGTCGGGGAGGGAGAAGAACGCGGATCGGTCGGTCATGCTGCATCGCCTCCGAACAGTTCGTCGGTCTGGTTTGTCGTGCGCTCGCAGTCGGGATGCATTGCCTTTCCGGACGCGGCGCCGTCGAGGGGGAAAGAGCACTCGGGGCATTGGGGCACGGCAGTCGGGTCAGCAGTTGGGCCATTCACGCGAGCATGGCCCGACTGGGAATCTGTGCCAGTTGGGCCAACCCGTTTCCGCAGGTCAGCTCCAGTTGGGCCAGTTGGGCCACTATCTCGTGCATGACCATCGGCCTTGTCGACTGTGGCCCGACTGGGTAGCGCCCATGTCGCGGTGCGTGGGAACCCCGAAACCGACGACACGACACCGAGCGACTTGCATGCTCGCTTGACGGTCCGTTCGGCGTACTTCTCTCTCGCCGCGGCGGCCAACACGTCCTTGCGTGCGGTCGGTCCGTTCTCGGTGAGGTAGTCCTCAAGCCATCGTTCGGTCTCGGTCCGGTCGTCGGCGTCGTCGTCCGGACCGGCCAGCAACTCCCGAGCGTCGCGTGTCGTCTCCCCAAGCCAACGCAGCGCACCGACTTCGGTCGGTCCGTCCTCGGTGTCGAGCGTCGTCGACGTGATCTCCGCTTCCATCGACCGGATCCGCGGGGCAAGGTTCGCCTTCGTGTTCGTCACGACGAGATTGCCGGTCTCGTCGTCCTTGGCAACGGACAGCACCGACCGTGCCACCTGGGACCAGGCGATCGAGCCGAGGATGAGTTTTCCGGTGTCGGCGCCGTCGCGTTTGCCGAAGTGGCACAGACCGAACACGACACAGCTGCGGCGGGCGGCGAGCTGGGCGAGCGGTTCGAGGTACTGGCGGACGGCCCGGTCGTCCTTGCCGGACAGGTCCGACGACATGCTCGAGGTGGCGGCGTCAAGGACCACGAACGCGACGTTTTCCCGTGCGATCACTTGTTCCAGCGCTGCGGTGTCCAGTGGCAGCACCAGCGTGCCGGAATCGGTATGTGCGGTTTCCACGTCGACGAACAGCACGCGGGACATGTCGGCGCCGGCGGCCTTCAATCGGGGTGCGACTGTGAACTCCCGCGAGTCCTCCGAGTGGACGTAGAGCACGGTCGCTGGGTGGCCATGCAATTCCCCATCGAGGGTGCCGCGGGTGATTTGTGCGCACAGGGCCGCGGCGATGGTGGACTTGCCGAGACCCTCCCGGCCGGCGAGCAGCGTGAGCGACCCGGCCGGTATCCAGTCGGGCATGATCCACCGGACCCGTTGCACCTTCACGTCGGTGCCGCGGGTGATCCGCAGACGCCGTCCCGCGATGCCTCCCATGTCGACAAGCACCAGCTCGTCTAGGCCATGGCCGGCGGCGATGTGGTCGGCCGCGTCCTTCCCCGACGCGGCCTGTGCGATCACCACGCCGGCGGCGATGGGCTCGAGGATCTCGTACACGACCAATGCGTGCTTGTGGCCCGGTTCGTCATCGTCGGCCACGATCACCACGGTGTGCCCGGTCAGCGGGGACCAGTCGAATAGCTTCGCTTTGCCGGCGCCCATCGCGTTGCACACCGCGACGGCTCCGACGGATTCGAGCGCCAGGACGTCCTTCTCTCCCTCTACGACGTAGACGGGGGTGCCGGTGGGGACGGTGTCGAGGCGTTCGACGCGGAACAGGTCGCGACCCTTGGTGTTGCCGGACTGCCGGAAGTCCTTGCGGCCGTTGTCCCGGTATGTGCGGAACACGGTGCGGCCGTCACGGTAGGTGTAGGTGGTGCCGTTGGCGTCGTCGAACAGGTCGCGCAGCGTCAGTCCGACCGCGTCGAGAACCGCGCCCTTGTCGTCGGCGTGCGAGTTCATCAACACACCGTCTTCGATGCGCCGGAACGTCACTGACCGGTCAGCGCTCGAATGTCCCGGTGCTTGCGCCGAGGCGTTCCCCTCGCCGCGGTCCTGCCAGATCAGACCCTGCTCGCGCCAGCGGTTCCGAAGTCGCTCGTATGCGCTCACTGATCACCTGCCTTGCGGCGGCACTTCGGCCCCTGGTGGGCGGCGCGGCTCCTGGTCGAGGTCAGCCAATGGCCGCAAGACTTGCAGCGGATTGCAAGTCGGTATCCCTTCGCCGCGGCCAGTGCCTCAAGCAACGCTCGGTCGAGGTTGGTGTCGTCAATTGCCTTATGCTGGTGAGGCATTCGGTTGCCTTTCTGCCAGGGCGGGGCCGGGAAGCCGGTGCGGCTCCCCCGGCCCCGAAAACGGTCAATGTTTGCTGCGGCCCATCGCCTGCTCCACGGACTCCCCGAAGCGGTCCCGGCGACTGGTCTGTGGGCGGCTCGCGAAGTCGGTGGCGATCCACGCGATGGATTGGAAACCAAGCAGGGCTGCGAGGGTGAATTCGAGGGTGCTCACTTCCCCTCCTGTTTCTGGGCCTGCCAGTACGCGAGGGCGCCGAGCATGTCGGTTCGGCCGGTTGCGGCTTCGTATTCCTTGCGGCGCCGGTTGCCGGCCTTGACCCACGCTTCGGGCAGTGCGGCGATGCCGGTGCCGGATCGCTCGGCCTGGGCGCGCATCTGTTCCTCGGTCACTCCGAGCAGCAGCGCCATGCCGGCCGCGGACAACGTGGGTTCACCGTCGATGTAGCGGTAGAGCTCGCTCACTGCGCACCCCCGGACAGGTAGTTGTGCGCGTCGACGATGGCGGCTGTCACGTACCGGAAGTCCTCGAGCTGGTCGGAGAAGACACACAGGTCGTGGAACATCTCGCCGCCCTTCATCCCAGTCGAATCGATGGTGATTTCGAGCGGTTCGGAGCCGATGCGGCCGTCCTCGAGGTAGTCGTATCGCCAGATTCGGGCGGTGAAGACTCCGCGGGCAACTTCGGCGAGCAGGAACGACTGACCGGAGTCCTCGTTGTCGGCCAGTTCGAGGGTGGCGACGTTCTCCTCGGCGGTGCGCACGGGCGTTATGACGCCGTTCGGGGCGGTATCGTTGGACATGGAATCTCCTTCTTGCTGGTTGGCGGTTTCTTCGCCCTCGGTCCCGGTGGCAGCCGGGCCGGGGGCATCTTCGTAGTCGTGGTCGACGCAGATCAGGTGATGCAGGCGACGCGGGTAGTCGCACCGGCGACACGTCGGCTCGTCCCCGAAGTAGCCGGCCATCAGGCAGCACCAGGCCGGTCGTCGGTGCGGGTCATGAGCCGCGATTCGATGTAGGCCTCGACGTCCGACCAGCGGTAGAGGACGCGCTTGCCGTCCTTGAAGTACTTGGGACCGGTGCCCTTGTACCGCTGCTGGGCGAGACTCGCCACGGTGGTGTGCAGGTAGTTCGCAACTTCGGCCGGTGTCGCCAGCGGGGAGCGTGTCATCTCAGATCCTCTCAGTCCGATTAAATCTTGCGGCATGAGAAGAGATAACCATGACCCATCGACAATCGTCAAGCCGACGGTTTTTTGCGGTACGGTGTCGCCATGAAATCGACACCCCTCTCGGAAGTGGTGGGGGCGAACCTCCAGCAGTTGCGCACTGAGCACCGAGTGACAACAGATCAACTGGCGACCGCGGCCCGACGCTGGGGGCTCCGCTGGACAGATAGCCGCGTGTCTGCGATGGAGCGGGGGAAGATCCCGGCCACGCTGGCGAACCTGATTGCGCTGGTACAGACGCTTGAGGATGTCCTTGAGCGCCCAGTTCCGCTGTCTCGGCTCCTCGAGCACGACGGGTACGTGGAATTGAACAGCGATCTCGCGCTGAGGGGAGATGTGCTCGTCCAGTTCGTGGCATCGGAGCCGGTGAAGGTCTTCGCCGAGGACGACATGCAGGCGAAAGAGACCTTCGATCGACTTGCGTCGTCGACGCCATTCGAGAATCTCCCCAGCAGACCAGGCGTCACCGTGGGCATGTTGAAGAAAGTCAGCGCACAGTCAGGAGCGACCGAAGATCGCATCGCGAAGGACTTGGACATCGACCCGCTGCTATTAGCTCTCGAGTCTGCGGATTTGTGGGGGCGCACGTTCTCCCAGGAACGTGACAATCGTGCGGGTCAGGATGCCAACGCTCAGAAGCGCGGTCGGGTTTCGCGAGAGCTGAAGGATGAGTTGAGGGCGAGGCTCGACGGTGGCGACGGTCAGTAGCTACGAGACCGCGGCCGGCAAGCGGTGGGAGGTGCGCTACCGGACGCCTGAGCGCACCAGCACTCGCAAGCGCGGATTCACCAGCAAACGACAGGCACAGGACTTCGCTGCCACCGTCGAGGTCGAGAAAATGATGGGCTCGTACGTCGCCCCCTCGGCCGGCCGGATCCTTTTCCGCGACGTCGCGGAAAACTGGATGAGCAGCAAGGTCAACCTGTCGGCGTCGACCCGGTCCCGATACCGATCGGCACTCGACGTCCACATCCTGCCGGCGTTCTCGTCGGCTCCTATTGCGGACCTCACCCGCGAACGGCTGCGCCGATGGGTCACCACCATGACAGCGAACAGCTCGGCCGCGACGGTGCGAAAGAACGTGGGTGTCCTGTCGCAAATCCTCGACCAGGCGGTGAAGGACTCCCGGCTGGTCAGCAATCCGGCCGCCGGCCTCGACCTCCCCAAGCTCACCCACGAAGAACGCCGTTACCTGACTGTCGAGCAGGTCGACCTGTTGGCGAAGGCCGCCGATCCACACGACATCCTGGTGTATGTGCTCGCGTACTGCGGGCTGCGCTTCGGTGAGGCGGCCGCACTCACGGTCGCCGATGTGAACCTCGACCGGGCCCGGCTGCGCGTCCACAGGTCCGCGACATTGGTCGACTCGAAGATCGTCGTGTCGAGTACCAAGTCGAACAAGGGCCGCGACGTCCCTCTCCCCCGTTTCCTGGCGGAATTGCTCAAGGAGCGCATCGCAGCATGGCGTCCGGAGGCGCTCGTGTTCCCGGACAGCCGCGGTGGATACATACGTGCGAACAATGTGCGCCGGCGTTGGTGGGATCGTGCCGTGAGCGAGTCGGGGGCTCCTGAGGGCCTGACGCCGCATGAGCTTCGCCACACGGCCGCCTCGCTGGCGATCTCGGCCGGCGCGAACATCAAGACGCTGCAGAGGATGCTGGGGCACTCGTCGGCGGCCTTGACGCTCGATCGGTACGGGCATCTGTTCGACGACGATCTCGGGATGGTCGCGGACCGCCTGCACCAGCTCGCTCGACCGGGTTCGGAATGACGGGACTCGAGCCGGACTCTCGTCCGAGTGTGTCCAAAGTGTGTCCACGAATGCAGAAAGGGCACCTTCCCCGACCGGAGAAAATGCCCTCTACCTGCGTGTTCCGTTGTGGAGCCTAGGAGATTCGAACTCCTGACATCTGCCTTGCAAAGGCAGCGCTCTACCAACTGAGCTAAGGCCCCGTCTGCCGCCTCAGCGGGCGGTGACCTCGTGCCATTCGTCCTCGCTCCGCAACATCCGGGCGAGTCCGACGGTCACCAGCACCACGGTTCCCACAATGAGAAGAACCTTCATGCTCGCTGCCCTTTCGGCACGGGGAGTGGGCCTAGGAGGACTTGAACCTCCGACCTCTTCGTTATCAGCGAAGCGCTCTAACCGCCTGAGCTATAGGCCCTCGAACCGAGTTGGAACACTACCCCACCGAGCCGCGAAGTCCAAAATCGGCCCGGTGGGGACTCGTTTTCCCAGCTCAGTCCGGGTCCGCGAGGGTCACCTGCACGCCCCCGACGAGGTCGGTGCACAGGTTGTAGATGAAGGCCCCGAGAGTGGCCAGGGCGGTGAAGAGGATCGTGTTGACCAGCCCGATCACCGTCGCGTACCCGAAGACCTGACCGGCGGTGATGAGGCCGCCCCCACCGGTGTCGGACACCATGTCGGTGAACGCGCTGTTGAGCCGTTCCCACACGCCCATGCCTTCGAGCACGCCGTACAGCAGGCCCACGGCGACCATCCACACGAAGAACAGCGAGACGGAGATCACCGAGGAGATCTTCAGCATCGACCACGGATCGATACGGCGAACCTGCACCGTCGCACGCAACGGCTCGCCTGCGACCGGAGCCGCGGTCGCGACTGCGGCGGCCGGTTGCGCGGCCGGGGCTTCCTCGGCCGGCGCGGACGGCAGCGGATGCTTGACGGTGGACAGGTCCGGCAGGTCCTTCGCCAGGTCCTTGCGTTCGATGTGCCGCGTCGGGCCGTCGATGACGGCGGCCTTCGTCTTGGCCGCCGACCGGTCCGCACCTGCTGTGGGCGCGTTCATCGAGGCGGCCGCGGTGCCGGTGACCACCGGCCGCGTCGGGGGCGTCGCGGCGCCGGGCCGGTTCCCGGCCGGGTTTCCGCCGGAACGTGCCGCCGGCTGCTTCGCCGGCCCCGGCTGCTGTCCACCCTGCTTCTGCCCGCCCGGCTGCGCCGATCCGGCCGGATCCGTCCCGGGGCGCGCAGCGGGCTTGTCACCGGGGGTGTCGCTCGGTGTGGGCACCGCGGGACGTCCGGTCGAGGGCGATGCCTGACCGGGTCGGGCCAGGTTCGTCTGCGGCACGTTCTGCGGTGTCTCCTGCTGGTTCCCACGCTGCCACGGCGGTGTGGGGGGGCCGCCCGGACGTTGCTGACCGGGACGCGACGTCCCGCCCTCCGCCGTCTGGGGCTTCGCCGTGCCGTCGGCCGGCACGCCCGGGTTCCCTCCCGCTCCGGGGTTCCGGGCGGCACCGTCCGACGGCGTCGCACCGCCGGCCGGCTTGCCGGGCACCTCTCGTCCGTTCTGCCCCTTCGGCGGCTGCTCGGCGCCGTTCGGGCCCTGGGGAGTGCTCACTTACGACTCCTTCGCTTCGAGTGCGGCGCTCTCCTCGGGCTCGTCGGCGTTGCGTGCGATCGCCAGCAACGTGTCCCCCTCCCCCAGGTTCATCAACCGCACACCCTTCGTCTGTCGGCCGGCCTTGCGCACCTGCTTCGCGGGGGTCCGGATGACGCCACCGCCCGAGGTGATCGCGTACAGCTCGTCGTCGTCGTCCACGATGAGCGCTCCGACCAGAGTGCCACGCTTGCGGTCGTACTGGATGGTCAGCACGCCCTTGCCGCCGCGTCCCTGCGCCATGTAGTCCTCGATCGGGGTGCGCTTGGCGTACCCACCGGACGTCGCGACCAGCAGGTACGTGCCCTCACGGACCACGTTCAGCGAGAGCAGGGCGTCGTCCTCGTTGAACCGCATGCCCTGGACGCCCGAGGTCGCCCGGCCCATCGGCCGCAGCACCTCGTCGCTCGCCACGAAACGGATCGACTGTCCCTTGGCGGAGACCAGCAGCAGATCGTCGTCCGACGAGCACAGCACCGCACCGACCAGTTCGTCGTCGCCGCGCAGGTTGATCGCGACGATGCCGCCGGACCGGTTGGAGTCGAAGTCCGACAGCCGCGACTTCTTGACCAGGCCGTTGCGGGTCGCGAGCACCAGGTAGGGGGCGTCCTCGTAGGTCTTGAGCCGGATGACGCCCTGGATCCGCTCGTCCGGCTGGAAGGCCAGCAGGTTGGCCACGTGCTGGCCGCGCGCGGTGCGGTTGGCTTCCGGCAGCTCGTAGGCCTTCGCCCGGTACACCCGGCCCTTGGTGGTGAAGAACAGCAGCCAGTCGTGCGTGGACGTCACGAAGAAGTGCTTGACGATGTCGTCCTGCTTGAGATCCGCGCCCTTGACGCCCTTGCCGCCGCGCTTCTGGGACCGGTACAGGTCGGTCTTGGTGCGCTTGGCGTACCCGGTCTCGGTGATGGTGACGACGACGTCCTCGCGGGCGATGAGGTCCTCGTCGGAGACGTCCCCGTCGGCCGCGACGATGCGGGTGCGACGGTCGTCGCCGTACTTGTCGACGATCTCCTTCAGCTCGTCCCGCACGATCGCGCGCTGACGCTCGGGCTTGGCGAGGATGTCCTTGAGGTTGTCGATCTCGCGCTCGATCTCGGCGAGTTCGTCGACGATCTTCTGCCGCTCCAGAGCCGCGAGGCGACGCAGCTGCATCGCCAGGATCGCGTCGGCCTGGATCTCGTCGACGTCGAGCAGTCCGATGAGGCCGGTGCGTGCGTCCTCCACCGTCGCCGAGGCGCGGATCAGCGCGATGACCTCGTCGAGCGCGTCGAGCGCCTTCACGAGACCGCGCAGGATGTGGGCCCGCTCCTCCGCCTTGCGCAGCAGGTACCGGGTCCGGCGGACGATGACTTCGATCTGGTGGGTGACGTACAACCGGATCATCTGGTCGAGCCGCAGGGTGCGCGGCACGCCGTCGACGATCGAGAGCATGTTGCAGCCGAAGCCGGTCTGCAGCTGCGTGTGCTTGTAGAGGTTGTTGAGGACGACCTTCGCGACGGCGTCCCGGCGGACGGTCACGACGATGCGCATGCCCGCACGGTCCGACGACTCGTCGTGGATGTCGGAGATGCCGGCGATCTTGCCGTCCCGGACCTGCTCGGCGATCGAGGTGATCAGATTGTCCGGGTTGACCTGGTACGGCAGTTCGGTGATGACGATCGAGGTCTTGCCCCGGGCGTCCTCCTCGATCTCCACGACACCGCGCATCCGCACCGACCCGCGGCCGGTGGTGTACGCGTCCTTGATGCCCTGACCGCCGACGATCAGGCCCGCGGTCGGGAAGTCCGGGCCCTTGATGCGCTCCATGACGGCCGCCAGGGTGGCTTCCTCGTCGGCCTCGAAGTTCTCGAGCGCCCAGTAGATCGCGTCGGCCACCTCACGGAGGTTGTGCGGCGGGATGTTGGTGGCCATGCCGACCGCGATACCGCCCGAACCGTTGATCAACAGGTTGGGGATACGGCTGGGGAGAACCACCGGCTCGAGCGTGCGGCCGTCGTAGTTCGGCTGGAAATCGACTGTCTCGTGGTCGATTTCGCGCAGCATCTCCATCGCGAGCGGGGTGAGCCGGCACTCGGTGTTGTGGCTGACGAATCCGTTGGTGATGAACGCGTGATCGTCGGTGTCGACCCGCAGGCTGTAGACCGGCTCCACATCGCCCTCGACGACGAAGGCCACCTCAGCGTAGTAGAACCGGCCGTCGGTCAGCTCCTCGGCAATGGCTCGGGCATCGGGTTCCGTGATGTGCGACGCGATCTCGTCGCCACGGTGCTCCCAACGTTCGATCCGATCGATGTTGTGCCGCCGGAGCCAGTGCGCGTTCGCCGGATCCGTCGCGCCGTGCGTACGGAGGAACGCTGCGAGACCAGGGACGAAGTCCGTGCTCATGGAGCGTGCCGCCGCCGCGGGGCTGCTCGCTTCTGCTGCGGCAAGGACCTGCTCGAGCTTGCGCTGCTTGCAGCCGACGAAGCCGATACGTTCGGCGAACAGGCGGGCGTCACGTCGGTTGGTGACGGCGACCTTGTACTCACCGGTCGCGTGCCGATACCGGCGGCTGACGACACCGAACTCCAACAGCAGCTGCTGCACGTCCTTCGCCAGCTGCATGCTCCGGGTGGAGTACGACACCTGCACCGTGTTGCGTGGCAGCGACGAGCACGATCCGTCGCCCTCGAACAGGGCACCGAGGAAGATGCGCTTGAGTGGGGTCGGCGACTCCCAGATGAAGTCGGGAACGCTCTTGTGGTCGCTGCGCTGACCGATCACATCCGCCAGAACGCTGCGTCGCAGCATCGTCAGGTCCTGGACGTCGAGCTCGTGCAGCGTCGAACCCGACTTGATCACCCGGCTGTAGACGTAGCGCCGGCCACCGACGACCCGATCGAACGCATCCACGACGCGATCGAAGAAGTCCCGGTCGAGATTGTTGAATCCCGCGCGGTTCTCCGAGACGAAGCCCTCGCTGACGAACGCACCGAGCAGCAGGGCCGCAGCCGCCTCGTACTCGTTGTGCCTGCCGTGCTCCTCGGCGGAGGGAACACGCTGCAGCACCACTCGGTCGCCGCTGCGAATCTCGTCGAGCAGCTTCCACAGCAGGGTGGGAACACCCGCCACATCCACCAGGCAGAGCACCGGGTGATTGGCGGTTCCGCGCATCTCGTAGCCCTCGACCGTGCTGAGGGTATACGTGCGATGGGTGCCCGAGTGGAACAACATCTCGGCCATCACCGGGTTGCCGTGACGATCGAGAACCTTCAGGTCGATCTCGTTGTCGCTGTCGGGCTCGACGCCAGGCAGGATTTCCGAGATGCGGATGCTCTGGCCGTGGGGCATTCGCACGAGCGTGTCGCCTGGGACGCAGTACCTCATCGCGGCTGCGCCGTCGTTACCGCGGGACCCGAAGTTGCCCTGGCCGTCGACGAGCGGGTAGCGCATCGACCACGGCTGCGCGAGCCGCACGAGGGTGTCGTAGATCGAGGCGTCGCCGTGCGGGTGGTAGTTGCCCATCGTCTCGGCGACGGCACGTGCCGACTTCACGTAGCCGCGGTCCGGGCGGAACCCGTTGTCGTACATTGCGTACAGGACGCGGCGGTGCACCGGCTTGAGACCGTCCCGCACATCGGGCAGGGCGCGGCCCACGATCACGCTCATCGCGTAATCGATGTAGCTGCTCTGCATCTCCTGCTGGATGTCGACGGGCTCGATGCGGTCGTGCCCCGGCCCCTCCGGCGGCAACGTGGTGTCGGTCATGAGCTCCTTCTTCTACTCGGCTCGAACGCCGCGGACTTCCGTCCGGCGCGCGTCTCGCAACCACCCGAGTCTATAGGTGCAGGTCAGCTCGCACAGCGACCGATGCGGCGATTCCGCTCGGCCGGTCCGTCCCGGCGCCCGAAATTTCCGTCACGACCGCCCCGGAACGGAGGCATCGTCGTCGGTGGCCCAGCGGGCGAACTCCTCCTCCAGTGCCATGTCGCCCCGGCTGGGGGCGAGCAGCAGCGCCGCGATCGGCACGGCGAGAACGGCGATGCCGAGCACGAACGAGGGGAACAGCAGAGCGGTGACGGTCCGGCCCGACGGCAGCGGGACGGTCGGATCGACCTCGACGCGTACGCCGGCCATGCCGGTGTAGTGCAGTGCGACGACCGCGCAGCCCATGAGCAGGGCGGCAGGAACGCGGAGCACCCATCGGTCCGCGGTCTGCGCGAGCCACAGGGCGGCCGTAGCCGCGACGACACCGATGGCTACCGAGGCGACGACGAAGCTCGGGTCGTGCTCGAGCGAGCCCTGGATCCGGATGGCCCACATGCCGCTGTAGTGCATGAGGCTGACCGCGAGACCCATCCCGAGGCCGCCGACGAGCAGGCGGGCGAGGGACGGCACGCGATTCACCCACGAGGCACGGGAGCTGACGAGCCAGAGCCCGAACCAGGTAGCGGCCACCGACAGCGCGACGGAGAAAGCGGTCGGTCCCAGCGCGTACCGAATTGCCGTACCGGGGATGTCGAAGCCCATCATCCCGATGAAGTGCATGAGCCAGACGGCCACACCGCCCACCGACAGGGCGGCCATGGCCATCCAGCGGCGATGGCCGCGGGCAGTGGGCGCGGTCAGCGACTGACGGGCGCAGGAGAGACCGACGAACGATCCGACGACGGAGGTGGCACAGGCGAGGAAGAACACCCACATCCCCATGGAGAAGTGGTGCATTTCGTGGGACATCGTGACCTTCCGAGCACGGCGCGCGAAGCGGTCCGTGCTCGTGGTGGCGCGCCTCACCGAATCGATACGGGCTGCGACTCCGCCCCCCTCGACAGCCATCGGAGCGTATCGCATCGATGTAATTCGTGAGGGTCCCGGTCCCGCAGCCGTCAGATCAGGCGACCGGGCTCCGCGGGTCGATCCGACGGTGTTCCTGCGCCCACGCCTCTGCCTCGGCCTCGAGGGCGGCCGCCACCCGATCGGGAGCCATGAGCAACGCCATGATCGGAACCGTCAGGATCAGCATGCCGAGCACGAACACGGGGAAGAGGACCGCGAACACCTCGACGCCCGAAGGCGCCGCCGCCGACGGATCCACCGTCACCCGCACCGCCGCCATCGCGAGGAAGTGCACGCCGATCACCGCCGCCCCGGTGACGATGCTGCCGACGATCCGCATCCACCGGCGGTCGGCGACCGTCACCAGCCACAGGATCACCACCGCGGTGAGCCAGGCCGCCACCACGGAGGCCGCCACGTAGGTCGTGTCGTATGCGACGGTGCCCTGCAGTTCCATCGCCCACATGATCGAGTAGTGCACGCCGGCGATCCCGGCACCGAGGACCAGCGAGCCGCCCAGCAGCCGTACCGCCGCGGCACCACGCGAGGGCCGGGCACGGCGCGACATCCGCTTCGGTTGCACGACCACCATGGCGACGAAGGCGGACACCAGCGCCACCGCCATCGAGAAGACGATCCCGGGCAGGTCGTATCGAATGATGCTGCCGTCCACCGTGAACCCGGCCATCGGCAGGAAGTGTGCCAGCCACACCCCGACGCCACCGGTCGAGAGCGCGGCCCGCATCAGCCAGTACAACCGTGACCGTTCGGATCCGGCCGTCAACGACTTGCGGGCACTGGCCAGCCCCACGAGCAACCCGATCGTCGCCGTCACGTACGCCAGGACGAGCACCCACGTGCCCATGCCGAACAGGTGCACGTGTGTGTCCATCAGGGCGCTACCGGCTGGTGCAGCTTGCGCAGCGCGTACTCGGTCACCGTCACGAGGGCCGACTTGGCGGACTCGCGATCGCGCGCGTCGATCGAGACGATCGGCACGTCCGCCGAGACCGCGAGGGCCTGGCGAATGTCCTCGGTCGGGTAGCGCGGGGCGTCGTCGAACTCGTTGATCGCGACGATGAACGGCAGGTTCCGGGCCTCGAAGAAGTCGACCGCCGCGAAACTCTCGTCCAGCCGCCGGGTGTCGATGAGCACGATGGCCCCGATCGCACCTCGGATCAGGTCGTCCCACATGAACCAGAACCGGTGCTGACCCGGCGTGCCGAACAGGTACAGCACGAGATCCTCGGCGAGGCTGATCCGGCCGAAGTCCATCGCGACGGTCGTGGTGGCCTTCTGCGGTGTCGCGCTCAGGTTGTCGACGCCGTCGCTGGCGTTGGTGACCAACGCTTCCGTGCGCAGCGGCACGATCTCCGAGACCGCCCCCACCAACGTGGTCTTGCCGACGCCGAAGCCCCCGGCGATCACGATCTTCGTCGAGGTCACCCGCTTCGGGGAGTTAGAGTTCGCGAAGTCCACTGAGGACCCTTTCAATCAGCTCACGACGCTCCGCGTCGCTCGAATCGTCTTTCAGGGTGGCCAGGATCCGTACGTGCCCGGCTTCGACGAGATCCGCCACGAGTACGCGCGCCACCCCGATCGGCACACCCACCCGCGCCGCGATCTCGGCGACCGACGGGGACTCCCTGCACAACGCCACGATCGTGGCGTTGATGTTGTCCAGGTCCCGGGCACGGTCGTCCGTGCCCGGGAGGACCTGGATCAGTGCCTCCAACGCCAGCTCGACCGCGGGGCTGGTCCGCCCCGAGGTCAGTGAGTACGGCCGGACCAGACTGGGCTGGGCCGGCGGCGACTCCGCCTTGCGTTCTTCCATGGCCACCTCGACGTCAGGACCCCAGACCGATGCGCGGAGTGGCCTCGACCGATGCCCCCACACGATCGACCAGGAGTGCCATCTCGTAACCGACCTGCCCGATGTCGCACTCCGAGGCGGTCAGGGCCGCCAGGTGCGATCCGTCGCCCACGCTCATCAGCAGCAGGTAGCCGTGCTGCATCTCGACGACGGACTGGAGCACTCCGCCGCCCTCGAAGAGCTGGGACACGCCGTTGGACAGGCTGGCGAGTCCGGACGTGACGGCAGCGAGCTGCTCGGCACGGTCGACGGGCAGGTGTGCGCTGGCCGCCATGAGGAGGCCGTCCGCGGACACGAGCACGGCGTGGGAGACGCCGGGAACCTCGCGCGCGAAGTTCGACACCAACCAGTCCAGAGGACGAGTCACGTCGGATCCATGGTCAATGTTCATCGAACTCCCTGTTCGTCGGTCTGGGTGGACGCGTGCGCGGAGGCCCGCCCGTTGCGAACCCCTTGCTGGTGACGGCTCAGGTTGGCCCGGATGGTCTCCGGGTCGCGCCGCCGGACAGCCGGCACGGATCCGGTCGCCGGCGAGGCGACCGCACCGGGCACCAGCCTATGACCGGGTGCACGCCGCGGAAGACCCGCGGTGGTGAGTTGCTCCACCGGAGCTTGTGCGGCCTCCTGCGCGGCCCTCCACCCGGCATCCGCCCGTGAGTTCCACTCCGGACGGCGGTCCTCGGGCTGAGTCGTCGGATCGACGAGCCAGCTCGACATCATGTCGGCGAAGATCGGCGTGCCGGCACCCGGATGCGGGCGCAAGGCGTTGGCTTCGGTACGCGGCTGGAAGAACGACGCCGTCTTGGCCGGGTTCGTCCGGTACCGGTGCCGGGCGGTGCGGCCCGCCTGTCCGTCGGCCGCAGCCGCCTCGTCCCGAACGGCGGCCGGCTCGGAATTCCGTTGCGGAAGCGCGGATTCCGATGCGGCCGGCGGTGTCGGCAGACCGGGGGTGCTCCCCGGCCGGCGCTGCGGCAGACCGTTGCCCGAAGCACCGTTGCCCGAAGCACCGTTGTTCGGTGCGGCCGTCGTCGGCTGGGGCGCGATGCCCGGCGTGGCGCCCGGCCGTCGCTGCGGCAGCCCGTTGCCCGGGGACCGTGGCGCCGTCGGGGCGGGAGCAGGAGCGGACGAGACCGTCTCCGTGCGACGCGGCGGCAGTACCGGCGTCGGGCCGGGTTGCCGCCGGGGCAGGTCGGACAGCGGCGTGGGCTGGCGCTCCGCGGCGGCACCCGGCTGACGCTGCGGCAGGCCTGGAGTGGACCCGGGCCGGCGCTGCGGCAGACCCGGCGTGGCACCCGGCTGGCGCTGCGGCAGACCCGCAGCCGACTCCGAAGCCACGGATGCCGGCTGGCGCTGCGGCAGTGCAGACGCCGGCTGCCGCTGCGGCAGTGCAGACGCCGGCTGCCGCTGCGGCAGTGCCGGTGCCGGTGCAGAAGCATGGTCCGACGCGGCCGGGGCCGTGACATCGCGGGGCGGCCGCGGCGCGAGCGTCTCGGCCGGACGTCCGTCCTCGCCCGTGCGCGGCTGCGGCCCGGTCTGCGACAGGGCGAGCGGCGAGACGAGGAGCACGTCGGGGATGTGGACGCTGGCGGTGATGCCCGGGTTGCGCGCGGTGTCGAACGTCGGCCGCAGCCGCACGGTGAGGCCGTGCCGGGCCGCGAGGCGCGAGACCACGAACAGACCCATGTGACGGGCGGTGTCGGGACCGACCTCGCCACCGAGGGCGAGACGCTCGTTGATCGCGTCGAGTTCCTCGGCCGGGATACCGATACCGCGGTCGGCGATCTCGACGAGCAGGCCACCGTCGACGGCGCGCGCGAAGCTGAACGTCACGGTGCTGTCCGGCGGCGACGCCCGCAGCGAATTGTCGACGAGCTCGGCGAGCAGATGCACGATGTCCGTGGCGACCGTACCACTGAGGGCGCCTTCCGGCGTCGAGCCGATCTGGACCCGCTGGTAGTCCTCGACCTCGGACATCGCGGCACGGAGGACATCACCGAGCTGCACGGGTGCCGAATGGCCGCGCCGCATCCGGGTTCCGGAGAGAATCAGCAGGTTGTCACCGTTACGGCGCATGCGCGCAGCCAGGTGGTCGAGCCGGAACAGGCTCTCGAGCCGGGCCGGATCCTTTTCCTCGTACTCGAGCCGTTCGATGAGGCCGAGCTGCTGCTCGACGAGCGACTTGCTGCGCCGGGCGAGGGTTTCGAACATGTCGTTGATCTGCAGGCGGAGGTGGGCCTGCTCGCCGGCGAGGCGCAGGGCCTGCCCGTGCATGTCGTCGACGGCGCGGGCGAGCTGGCCGATCTCCTCGGTGGTGTGCACCGGGACCCGGGTGAACTCGATGTCCTCGACGTTGTCGCCCACCTTGATGCGGTCGATCGCGTCGGGGAGTTCCTGCCGGGCGACCTTGAGAGCGCCGTAGCGCAGGCGCCGGATCGGGCCGACGAGCGACCGCGACACCAGAAGCGCCAGGACCAGCGCGGCGAGCAGGGCGCCGAGCACGATCGCGGTGTCACGCAGGGCGGCGGAGCGGGTGTCGGAGGCGCGGGCGAGAACGGTGCTGCTGATCGCGTCGGACGCTTCGTCGATGAGGGTGCCGTAGACCTCGACACTCTCCAGCAGCGACGAGCGCAGGTTCAGGATGGGCAGCGGGCCGTCGCCGGCGGCGTCGATCATCGCGGTGCGCTCGGCGACGCCGCTGCGCAGCTCCTGGATCTGCGCATCGGAGGCCGGGTACGACCGGGCGAGCGTCTCGAGCATGGCGAGCTCGGAGCCGGACGCGGACACCAGTGCGGTACCGGGCTGGTCCGGGTCCCGCAGGATCGCCACGATGCCCATCACCTGGTCGAACAGATAGCGCTGGGAAGCCCACGCATCGACGAGTCGGGTGCCCTCGGCGAGCACGGACGGATCCTCGATCGGCTCGACGATGGCTTCGACGATGCGGATCAGGTCCTTGCGGATGGTGTTGGTCTGCTCGTTGAGCTCGGGCAGCGGGATGTCGCCGGCCGCGATGCGGTCTCGCAACGACTCGGCGGCAGCCACCGTGCGGGTGAGGTCGGCGGCGATGACCGGATCCAGCTCCGGATTCTGCGACACCGCCCGGACGCGTTCCAGTGCCGTGTCGAGGTTCTCGATCTCGTTCGTGACGCCGGTCCCGGCCGCCAGCGTCGCGGAGGCGGTACCGAAGGCGGTACCGAAGTCGACGAGGTCGGGCACGACGGCCACCTGGTCGGCAGCGGACGAGAAGTGGACGGCGTTGGAGAGCTCCTGCTGCACGCGCAGGCCGCCCAGCACCATGGCCACGGTCACGGGAACTGCGAGAACGGCGGTCACCTTCCAGCGAAGGCCCCACCCTTCGATGTTCCACCACCGCTGCCGAGGTGGCGATTCGTCACTCATCTTTCCAGCTCACTTTCCACCCGGTTTCCGCCGCCGACCCACACCCGCGCCACACCGCTCGGCGTCGAGGAGGTGCGTCTGCGGGTGGAGTGGTCGGAAGAGACGTTCCTGAGTGCACGCACCATATCCGCCCGAGCGCGGATCACGAAAGGAGCACGATCACTCCCCCGACCGGCGGCAGTCGTGTATCGAACCGGTCACCGAGCCGAAAACGATACCGACCAGTAACATTCGCGGGACCACCCCGCGCCGCCGACGCGCCGAAGGGCGGCGAAAGCGACAGTGTGAACCTCGTCACATTGCCACTCGCACCGCCCTTCCGGCGTCCGCGAGACCGAGTCAGACGTCCAGGAAGCGGACGTCCTTCGCGTTACGGGTGATGAAGCTGCGACGCGCCTCCACGTCCTCACCCATCAGCACGCTGAACAGTTCGTCGGCGGCGGCCGCGTCGTCGAGCGTGACCTGACGCAGCACGCGCACGCTGGGGTCCATGGTGGTCTCCCACAGTTCCTTGGCATTCATCTCGCCGAGGCCCTTGTACCGCTGGATGCCGTCGTCCTTGTTGATCTTCTTGCCGGACGCGAGCCCACGCTCGAGCAGACCGTCGCGCTCGCGGTCGGAGTACGCGAACTCCGGCTCGGAACGCTGCCACTTGAGCTTGTACAGCGGGGGCTGCGCCAGGTAGACGTGCCCGTGCTCGACCAGCGGGCGCATGAAGCGGAACAGCAGCGTCAGCAGCAGAGTCGCGATGTGCTGGCCGTCCACGTCGGCGTCGGCCATCAACACGATCTTGTGATAGCGCAGCTTCGAGATGTCGAACTCGTCGTGGATACCGGTGCCGAAGGCGGTGATGATCGCCTGGACCTCGTTGTTCTTGAGGACCCTGTCGATGCGCGCCTTCTCGACATTGATGATCTTGCCGCGCAGCGGCAGGATCGCCTGATACATCGAGTCCCGGCCCGACTTGGCGGAGCCGCCGGCCGAGTCACCCTCGACGATGTAGATCTCGGACTTGCTCGGATCGTTGGAGCGGCAGTCCGCCAGCTTGCCGGGCAGGCCCCCGAGGTCGGTGGCGGACTTGCGGCGGACCAGTTCCCGCGCCTTACGAGCGGCGACGCGCGCCTGCGCGGACGAGACCGCCTTCGTCACAATGGTCTTCGCGTCGGCCGGGTTGGCTTCGAGCCAGTGCGACAGGTGCTCGTTGCAGGCCTTCTGCACGAACGACTTGACCTCGGTGTTGCCGAGCTTGGTCTTGGTCTGGCCTTCGAACTGCGGTTCGCCGACCTTGACCGAGATGATCGCGGCCAGTCCCTCACGGATGTCGTCGCCGGTGAGGTTCGGATCCTTGTCCTTGAGGAGCTTCTTGTCCTTCGCGTACTTGTTGACCACCGAGGTCAGCGCCGCGCGGAAGCCCTCCTCGTGGGTACCGCCCTCGTGGGTGTTGATCGTGTTGGCGAAGGTGTGGACGGACTCGGAGTAGCCCGAGTTCCACTGCATCGCGACCTCGAGTTCGTGGCCGGTGCCCTTCGCGGTGAAGCCGACGACCGAGTTGTGGATCGGCTGCTTGGTGCGGTTGATGTGCCGCACATAGTCCTCGAGGCCGCCCGGGTAGTGATAGACGCGGACCTTGACCTTGTGCTGCTGCTCGATCTCGGCCTGTTCCTGCTCCTCGGCCTTCTTCGGCGCCTCGGCGAGCTCACTGACGACCTCGTCCGTGACCTCCTCCGGTGCGACCCGCTCGTCGGTCAGCGTGATCGTCAGGCCCTTGTTGAGGAAGGCCATCTCCTGCAGTCGCCGCGCGACCGTCTCGAAGTTGTAGGTCGTGGTTTCGAAGATGTCCGGGTCCGCCCAGAACCGGACGGTGGTGCCGGTGGCCCTCGTGGGCTCGCCCTTGACCAGCTTCCCGGGCTTGGAGGACTGGTAGGTCTGCTCCCAGTGGTAGCCGTCGCGGTCGATCTCCACCTGGAGCTGGGTGGACAGCGCATTGACCACCGAGATGCCGACGCCGTGCAGACCACCCGAGACCGCGTAGGCATCGGAATCGAACTTGCCGCCCGCGTGCAGCTGGGTCAGCACGACCTCGACGGTCGGGACACCGGAGGCGTGCATCCCGACGGGGATGCCGCGGCCGTCGTCGACGACCTGCACGCCGCCGTCCTCGAGGAGGGTCACCTCGACCTTGGTGGCGTGGCCGGCCATCGCCTCGTCGACCGAGTTGTCGACGACCTCCCAGATCAGGTGGTGCAGACCGCGCTCACCGGTGGAACCGATGTACATGCCGGGGCGCTTGCGCACCGCCTCGAGCCCCTCGAGGACGGTGATGGAGGAAGCACCGTAGTCACTGTTGCTCTTGTTCGACTTCTGGGCAGCCACGGGTTGGTAGCTCTCCTTCTTCCGCCTGGGCCTCGCGCACACGCGCGCATTCGGATTCATCCTACTGCCCGGGACCGTACTTGCCCCGTCCGACACAGAACGGGCCGTCGACGCCGCTCACCGGCCCGCAGGCGCGGCGTCGCGAGGGCGGGAAGGTGAATCGCTAGAGCGCGGGGGTCTAGAGCGCAGGGGTTCGGGCAGTGTGCCGCGCTTCGACGTCGCGCACGAAGCGCGCGGTCGCGGCCGCGAGCTCCCCGGCGTGCGAGCGGGGCGACCAGTGTCCGGCGTCGAGTGGTTCCCGGCGCAGATCGGTCACCCACTTCTCGGTGTCCTCGTACCCGACCGGCCGCACCGCCCGGTCCCGCAGCCCCTGGATCAGTTGCACGGGCACGTCGGTGTGCCGCTCGCGCGGTGCACGCAGGCGCCGGCGCAGGTTCGCCCGGTACAGCTTCAGTCCGTGCACCATGTCGTCGGCCAGCGTGGGCGCGACCGGTCCGATCAGCGCCGGATCGGAGCGATCGAAGAATCCGACGAATGCGGGCCAGTGCCGCGAGAACCACCACCGGAGCGCCGGCACGGGCAGGCCGGGGGTCTGGAACAGCACCGTGTAGGCCGACGCCACAGCCTGCTCGAGCGGACCGAGCGGGCGCCGATCCCGCAGCCGACGGCGCATCCACGAGGCGAGATGGTCGAGGTTCGGCCCGGACACCGAGGTGTAGGACGCGATCCGCTCGGCCGCCCCGGGTTCGCATACGGCCTCCCAGCACAGCACCGCCCCCCAGTCGTGTCCGAGCAGGTGGACGGGCACGTCCGGGCTCACCGCGTCGATCACCGCGAACAGGTCCCCGGCGAGCAGCTCGAGCCGGTAGTCCGCGACGTCGCGCGGCACGGTCGAGGCACCGGCACCGCGGTTGTCGAACCGGACGATCCGGAAGTCGCGGGCCAACTCGGGTACCACGCGGTCCCACAGGGCGTGGGTGTCGGGCCAGCCGTGGACCAGCAGCAGTGTCGGCCCTGCCGGGTTGCCCTCCTCGACGACGTGGAGCCGGACGGGTCCGTTCGTGACGGTGCGAGTGGTCATGCGTTCTCCTCAGAGATCGAGTACGAGCCGGCCACCGTCGGCGCGGGAGACGCAGACGAGCATCTGCTCGCGACGTTCCTCGGGGGTGAGCCGGTTCTCGCGGTGGTCGGGGGTGCCGGACAGGACTCGCACCCGGCAGGTTCCGCAGAAACCCTGGCGGCACGAGTAGCCGATGCCGGGCAGGCGCCGGCGGATGATCTCGAGCGCCGACTCGTAGGCCGGGACGGCGAGCACCTCCCCGGTGCTTGCCAGTTGGACCTCGAACGCCCGGCCGGCGACGACGGGCGGGGCACCGAACCGTTCGAAGTGCAGGGCCGACGCCGGTGTGGCGTCGATGCCGGCCCGCACGGCGTCCAGCATCGGGGTGGGCCCGCAACAGTAGACGGCTCCGCCGGCGAGCAGATCGGACCCCGTCGGCGTACCGAACTCGTCGTCCGGTCGCACGAAAACTCTTGACGAATCCCATGTTCCGATCTCGTCGAGGAACGGCATCGCGGACCGGGTACGGCCGGTGTAGACGAGTCGCCAGTCCATCCCGGCTCGGTGTGCGGCACGGGTCATCGCCAGGACGGGGGTGATGCCGATCCCGCCGGCGACGAACAGGGCCGCCCCCTCGGCGACGAAGGGGAACCCGTTGCGCGGACCGCGCACGGCCACGAGGTCACCCGGTTCGAGAGCATGCATCTCGAGCGACCCTCCCCCACCGCCGGGGATCCGGCGCACCGCGACGGTGTAACGGCCGCGGTCCTCGTGATCCCCGCACAGCGAGTACTGTCGCCGCCGCCCGGACGGCAGATGGAAGTCGAGATGGGCGCCCGGGTGCCACGCCGGCAACTCGGCACCGTCCGGGGCGCGCAGCGTCAACCTCACCACATCGCCGTCGGCCGTGACGGGAATCTTCTGCGCCACAAGCAGATCCACCTGCCGATCGATGTCGGCGGCACCGGCGGCACCGGCGTAGTCGAGCGTGGTGACGAGGCTCAGATATCTGTCCACGACGGATCCGAGCACGCCCATCGCCCGGTCGGGGCGGTTCCGGCCCCGCAGGTCCGACGGGCGACCGTGCCGCGGCAGCAGGCCGGTCATCGGCCTGCCGCCCGGGCCGCGGGCGAGGACGCCAGGTAGCGGACCGCCTGGGCGGTCGAACCCTCCTGGCTGGGATGGTACGAGCGGCGGAAGTATCGCGACATGCGTCGGCCGAGGTCCACGGGCCCCGGCATCGTACCGCGTCGACTGGCCGCCGACCAGTCCGAAAGATGAGGTGCGCGAGCATGTCCGGGCGCAGCCGCCAGCACAGGGTCGTGAGCCATCAGGAAGCGGGCACCGCGGATCCACAGCCACAACAGGACCGGGGCGACGATGAGCTGCGTGCGGATCCGGCGCGCCTCCCCGGGGTCGAAGTAGCGCATCACGTCGTAGGCGACGTTGCGATGCTCGACCTCCTCGGCACCGTGCCAGCGCAGCAGGTCGAGCATGGTCGGATCGGTGCCCGCCGCGTCGAGACCCTTCGCGTTGAGAACCCAGTCCCCCAGGAATGCGGTGACATGCTCGACGGCGGCAATGATGGCGAGCCGTTCGACGAGGTAGTTCTCCGCCCGCAGTCCCGTGAGCGGTCGTCGGCCGAGCAGCCGGCCGAACAGCCACCGCATCTGGTCCGTGAAGGGCGTGGGATCGAGACCCTTCGCCTCGAGTTGCTCGAGTACCCTCCGGTGCGCGTCGGCGTGCACCGATTCCTGACCGATGAATCCCACGACGTCCTCGCGCAGTTGTTCGTCGCGGATGAGAGGCAGCGCCTCCTTGAACGTCTCGACGAACCACTCCTCCCCCGCCGGCAGCAACAGATGCAGGACGTTGAGCACGTGGGTGCTGAACGGATCACCGGGCACCCAGTGCAGGGGCAGGGCGCTCCAGTCGAACTCGACGTCGCGGGCCTGGAGCAGCACCCGGTCCGGTTCGGTGAGCGATGTGGACATGGACGAACCTCCCGATGCGGAGTGTGGAACAGCACACAATCGACGCGTTTGAACGTAACATCGGGTTACAGATAAATCCAGGGTGGGTTCAGCCGTATGTGTCCCGCGGGCCGCGGCCGCGGACGTGCCGCTCCCCCTTACGCCAGCTCGGCGCCGTCGGCCCCGTGATCCGCAGTTCCTCGACCACCCCGTGCCCGACCGCGGCGGCGATCTTCGTGAGGATCTGCGCCTGCATCATGCGCAGCTGGGTCGCCCACGCGGTCGACTCGGCCGAGACGTGCAGCACCTTGTCGCGCAGCGTCGTCGGCGTCGCGTGCGAGGCGATGTCGTCGCCGACCACGCGTGCCCAACTCCCGAGCACGGTGCCCTCCGACACGCGGCCTGCCCATCCCCGCTGCTTGGCTATCGCGTTCGTCAATGCGCCGAGCGGCTGCGGATCCCGATCGTCGGGGCCCGGACCGGACCATCCGCGGCGGCGACGCCGTGGTCGCAGCGCCCCGCGCGAGGCGCGTCCCTGCCCCACCGACTTGCCGCTCGCCTGCGCTGCCGCCCGGGCCTCCTCCAGTGCGCGACGAGCCAGGTCGATCCCGCGCAACGGCGGCTGAGACGGCTGTTCGTCCGGGTTCTCGATGCTCATCGCAGTGCTCCGTCCACGGTTCCGTCCAGATCCGGCTGTGTGGGATCGTCGCCGTCGAGCGCGGTCAGCGCCGAGAGCCGTCCCCGGTCGGTGTCCTCGGCCCGCACCCCGAACCGGACCGCGGCCAGTTCGGCCGGCACGTCCTCCGGGACCGCGGCGGTGATGAGGACCTGCTCGGCCGAGGCCGCGACGGCGGCGAGCGCCGTGCGGCGCCGGCGATCCAGCTCGGCGAACACGTCGTCGAGCATGAGGACCGGGTCGGTGCCGTCCGCCCGCAGGAGCGAGAACGCGCCCAGGCGCAGCGCCAGCGCGAACGACCAGGACTCCCCATGGCTGGCGAAACCCTTGGCCGGCTGGTCCCCCAGAATCAGGTCGAGCTCGTCGCGATGGGGACCCACCAGGCACACGCCCCGCTCGATCTCCTTCGTCCGCGCCTGCGCCAGCCGGGTCAGGAACGCGGCCTCGATCACCTCCCGGTCGTCGGACAGCGGCGCGCGGTCCGGGTCGGCGAACTCCGGCGGCAACGCCTCGCCCACCGTGCTGCGGTAACGCAGCAGCGCCGGCCGCGACTCGGGGGCGATCGACCGGTATGCCTCGGCAACATGGGGGGCGAGTTCGTGCAGCAGGGCGACGCGTGCGGCGAGCAGCTCGGAACCGTGCGCCGCGAGATGACCGTCCCACACGTCGAGCGTCGCGAGTGCGTTCGCTCCGTCGCCGGACCGGCTGCCGCGGCGCAACGCACCTCCGGCCGTCTTGAGCAGCGCGGAACGCTGGCGCAACACCTTGTCGTAGTCGGCACGCACGCCGCTCATCCGGGGGATGCGGGTGGCGAGCAGTTCGTCGAGGAACCGGCGCCGGTCCCCCGGATCACCACGCACCAGGGACAGGTCCTCCGGCGCGAACAACACGGTCCGCAGAATGCCGAGAATCTCCCGTGGGCGCCGGGTCGGTGACTGGTTGATCCGGCCGCGGTTGGGCCGGCCCTCGTTGATCTCGACGTCGATGCCCAGTTCCCGGCCACCGTTGACGACGACGGCGCCCACCAGGGCGCGCGACGTCCCGGTCCGCAGCAGCGGCGCATCACCGGAGACCCGGTGCGAGGTCAGGGTCGACAGATAACCCAGCGCCTCGAGCAGGTTGGTCTTGCCGTGTCCGTTGCGGCCGAGGAACACCGTCGGTCCGGGTGCGAGATTCAGCGAAACGGCTTCCCAGGAACGGAAATCGCGTAGCGAGAAGGTGCGAACGTACACGGGCCCACCGTTTCCTCCCCCGGGTCAGCCCGGCAGGCGCACCGGCATCAGCAGGTAGGTGTAGTCGCTGTCCGGGGCGGCGAACGTGCCGGAGGCGTCGGGCTCGGGCGCCTCCTCGAGCGCCGGTCGCAGTACGGCGGGACGGCTCGGCGTGGTGAAGCCGAACGACACCTTCTCGCTGTGCAGCGAACCGAGGCCGTCGAGCAGGTACCCGGGGTTGAACGCGATGATCAGCGGCTCGCCCTGGAACTCCGCCGCGAGCGACTCCTCCGCCCGGCCGGCGTCGTCACCCCCGGCCGACAACAGCAGGCCGCCCTCGGTGAACTCGAGACGCACCTGCGCCCCGCGCTCGGCGACGAGCGCGACGCGCTTGATCGCGTCCACGAGCGGCGCGATCTCGACGGTCGCCATCGCGGTGTGCTCGGTGGGCAGCAACTGACGGAACTTGGGGAACTCGGCGTCGAGGAGACGGGTGGTGGTACGACGGCCGTCCGCGACGATACCGAGCAGGCCCTCCGCGCCGACCGACGAGCCGGCGCCCAGTGCGAGCTGGACAGGCGAATTGGAGGATCCGCCAACGGTTTTCGCAGACTCGGAGAGCGTCTTGGCCGGCACGAGCACCGCGGCGCTCGCCGACTCGACGGTGGGCATCCACTCGATCTTGCGGACCGCGAGACGGAACCGGTCGGTGGCCGCGAGGACCATGTGGGTGCCGTCGATCTCGACCCGGATGCCGGTCAGCATCGGCAGGGTGTCGTCCTTGCCCGCCGCGACGGCGACCTGGCTGATCGCCTCGGCGAACATCTCGACGGGCAGCGAACCGGTCTGCTGCGGCAACTCGGGCAGCTGCGGGTAGTCCTCGACCGGCATCGTCGGCAGGGAGAACTTCGCGCTGCCGCAGTTGATGAGCACTCGCGTTCCGTCGAGCACCACGTCGACGGGCTTGTTGGGCAACGCGCGGGTGATGTCGGCGAGCAGGCGGCCCGAGACGAGCACCTGCCCGGACGTGATGACCTCGGCGGAGACGTGGACCTGTGCGGAGACCTCGTAGTCGAATCCGGAGACGGTCAGTCCCTGGTCATCCGCGCCGAGGAGGACGCCACCGAGCACCGGCACCGGCGGTCGCGACGGAAGACTGCGCGCAACCCACGCGACGGAGTCGGCGAAGTCCTCGCGAGCGACACGAAACTTCATGCTTCCAAGCTCCATCGCCCCGCGGATCCTTTCGCTGTTCCTGGCTGTCGATCGATTCAACGAAGTCTGGCACAAGGCCCCGACACCGACGTCGGCAGCGGGGACGTCGCTCCACGGTATGCGCTCGCCGATCAGTTGGAAAGCCGGAGCCTCGAGGGGGACATGGCTCTCGAGACCCTGTGCACTCGAGTCCTCCACAACCCTGTTTTGAAAGAGAAGTCTCAGAGAGAAAACACAGAAGTAGTAATAGGGGTTGTGGAATCTGTGGACGGACGACCGTCTACGCTGGTGGGGCGGGCTTCTCGAGACCCGGACTCTCGAGGATGAACTCGAGGAATTCTCGAGGACGGATGTGGACAGCTCGAGAGTGTTCAACATCGGTACACCGTCCGTCCACAAAGATCCCACGTTGTACACACCGTTGTCCACAGGTGTGAGTCACCGTCGATTCGTCTCGAGAATCACGCCCGCCGCCGGCCGCCGGCCGGGTTCCGGACACGAAGAAGGGCCCGGACACGATCGTCCGGGCCCTGTGCACCAGTTCGGCGGGGCTCAGCGCTTGGAGCGTTGCTTGATGCGCGCGGTCAGCTCCTGGACCTGGTCGTAGACCTTTCGCCGCTCGGTCATCTCCTTGCGAATCTTCTTGTCCGCGTACATGACCGTCGTGTGGTCCCGGCCGAAGGTCTGCCCGATCTTGGGCAGGGACAGGTCGGTGAGCTCCCGGCACAGATACATCGCGATCTGCCGGGCCTGGGCCAGCGGTCGCGCTTTGCCGGGCCCGCACAGGTCGTCGATCGAGGTACCGAAGTACTCGGCTGTCACCGCCATGATGGTGGCGGAGTTGATCTCGAGAGCCGTCGAGTCCGGGATGAGGTCCCGGAGCACCACCTCGGCCAGCGTCAGGTCCAGCGGCTGCCGGTTGAGCGACGCGAAGGCCGTCACCCGGATCAACGCCCCCTCGAGTTCCCGGATGTTGCGTTCGATCCTGCTGGCGATCAACTCGAGGACGTCGTGGGGTACGTCCAGCCGGTCCATGCGGGCCTTCTTGCTGAGGATCGCGATGCGGGTCTCGAGTTCGGGCGGCTGGACGTCGGTGATCAGGCCCCACTCGAACCGGGTCCGCAGGCGCTCCTCGAGCGTCGCGAGCTGCTTCGGGGGACGATCGGACGACACCACGATCTGCTTGTTCGCGTTGTGCAGGGTGTTGAAGGTGTGGAAGAACTCCTCCTGGATACCTTCCTTGCCCTCGATGAACTGGATGTCGTCGACGAGGAGGATGTCCGTCTCGCGGTACCTGCGCTTGAACGCCACCTTGCGGTCGTCGCGCAGGCTGTTGATGAAGTCGTTCGTGAACTCCTCGGTGGAGACGTACTTGACCCGCATCCCCGGGAACAGTCGTTGTGCATAGTGCCCGGCAGCGTGCAGCAGGTGCGTCTTGCCCAATCCGGAGGCGCCCCAGATGAACAGCGGGTTGTATGCGCGGGCGGGGGCCTCGGCGATCGCCACCGCGGCCGCATGGGCGAACCGGTTGGACGCTCCGATCACGAACGTGTCGAACGTGTACTTCGCGTTGAGGCTGCTGCTGCCGGTCGGGGACGCGGTGGCCGGGGGCGGCGGCTGCGTGAAGTAGGACGGCCACGACTCGCGGACCGCGGTCATCGCCTCCCGGTCGTCGTCGACCTCCTCGAGTTCCCCCGTGTCGACCTCGAGCATGCCGTGGTCGAGGGAGGACGGGCGGCGGCGCCGGAACGGGTGCGCCATGTCGTGGCGCTCGGACTCGCGCGGGCGGGACTCGGGCGGGCCGGCGACGATGGGCCGCGTGTCGAACGAGTGCGGCTCGGGCGAACGGGGGTCCGGCGGCAGACCCTCGAGAGGCAGCATGTCCCGTGGCACGGCGTACGGGTCCTCGGCGGGATCGTCGACGGTCGCGGACGGCTCGATACGGACGCCTAGTCCTTCCACACGATGTCCGAGGGTGCGGTGGAGTGCACGAAGGATCGGCTCGCGCAGATCCCGCTCGATGGCTTCCTGCGCAAACGAGGACGGAACCGACAACAGTGCGAATCCCTGTGCCAGTGTGATCGGCTTGACCAGGGCGAGCCACGCCTTCTGGCCCTTGCTGAGGCCCTCGCCGTCGGCGGTCAGCTCCGCGACGACGTCCGGCCACACGTCGGCCAGCGCGTTCGGCTCGTCGGTCACGTCGCGTCCTCCCCAGTTCTCTCGATCCGAATTCCACACGATTATCCACAGATGTGGACAACCACAGGGTGGCGCCCTGTGGATGAGGCTGGGGAGTTGTAGAGGTCGAGGCGGACGGATGAGCAGCCGCGACGACCGGCTCGGATCCGAAGTGTCCAGTGTGACATGTCTCGAGACGCCCGGCGCGCGTGGCCCCGGGCTAGCGACTGCGGATTCCGGTTCCCGCCCGGCTCGGCGGCCGGGCACAACGCCGGTGCCCGCGGGGCAGGGGTGATCGGCCCTGCTCACCGAGGTGGTGGGCGACGAGGAACTGCCCCGGCGAAACCATGAACGGGAGCGTACCGGAGCATGAACGGGGTCACGCGACTTCGTGTTGCGAACGTGACGAGGGGGGAAATGGCATGCGGCGTGTCGTCTTGCGTGTGCCGCGTCGTCGCGGTTTGATTTCGTGCTTGCCGCCGAGTAGCCTCGAACAGTCACTCATACAGCAGTGACGGATCCGTGCTGCCACGCAGTGTTCTCTTTTCGCGTACGGCACGTGTTCATGCGATTTTCGTACACGTTGGACCGAGGACGCCGACCGGCGTCACAGAACTTCGAGGAGTGTTGACCGTGGCCAAGGGCAAGCGGACGTTCCAGCCGAACAACCGACGCCGCGCGCGCGTTCACGGCTTCCGTCTCCGGATGCGGACCCGTGCGGGCCGCGCGATCGTGTCGGCGCGCCGCCGCAAGGGCCGCTCTTCGCTCACCGCCTGATCCCGATTCCGGGAGCTCGGGGTGCTACCTGAGCCGTATCGCCTGCGGCGCCGCGCGAACTTCTCCGAGACAGTTCGTCGCGGCCGCCGACAGGGACGGCGAGACCTGGTCGTGCACGCGATCGAGCGGGAGCAGGCCGAGCTGGTGGTGAGTTTCGGCGGTCCACGATTCGGATTCGTCGTGAGCAAGGCTGTCGGGCCGGCGGTGATTCGACATCGAGTCGCACGCCGGCTTCGTCATATCTGTGCGACGCTCGTCGACGAGGTTCCCGCCGGCGCTGACGTCGTCGTCCGGGCTCTGCCCGGTGCCGCCTCGGCGTCCTCACACGAACTCGACCGGCAGGTTCGCTCCGGCCTCGCCCGCCTGGGCCTGGTCGCGACGACGCGGCGGCCGGGATGAACGCGGGCGAGGTACTGCGGTCGGTGCGCTCCGCACCGGCGCGGATGTTGATCTTCTGCATCGAGCTCTATCGCACGTACGTGTCCCCGACGCGCATGCCGACCTGCCGTTTCACCCCCACCTGCAGCGAGTATGCCGTCGAGGCGTTGCGTACCCGCGGGTTCGTGGTGGGCGCCGTATTGACGGTCGTCCGGCTGCTCAAGTGCGCGCCCTGGCACCCTGGAGGCTGGGATCCGGTGCCCGAGCGGCGGCATCGATCGGTCGACCGGGATCCCTGACCGGCACTGAAGACTTCGGACCGACGCCGCTGGTTGGCGACCTTGGACGACCTGAGGAGTACATAGAGCCGTGCTCGACTTCATCTACTATCCCGTGTCCTGGATCCTCTGGGTCTGGCACAACGCTTTCACGGCACTGCCCGGACTGGAGCCCGACGACGGTGCGACGTGGGCGCTGTCCGTGGTCTTCCTCGTCTTCACGCTGCGTGCGATCCTGTACAAGCCGTTCGTCAAGCAAGTCCGGACGACGCGGCAGATGCAGGAACTGCAACCGCAGATCAAGGCGCTGCAGAAGAAGTACTCCAACGACCGGCAGCGACAGGCCGTCGAGCTCCAGAAACTGCAGAAGGAGCACGGCTTCAACCCGCTGATGGGTTGCCTCCCGGTGTTGCTGCAGGCGCCGGTGTTCATCGGTCTGTTCCACGTGCTGCGCTCGTTCAACCGCACCGGTGAAGGCTTCGGTCAGCTCGGCCTGTCGCCGGAGGAGAACGCGCAGCTCGGCAACTATGCGTTCAGCGCGGAGGACGTGCAGTCGTTCCTCAGTGCGCGCCTGTTCGGTGCGCCGATCTCGGCATGGATCACCCAGCCCGAGGCATCGCTGGTGGCGTTCGAGCCGTTCGGCGGGATTCCGTCCCGGCTCGACATCGCGCTCGTAGCCATTCCGCTCATGATCGTGGCGGGCATTGCCACCCACTTCAACTCCCGTGCCTCCGTCGCCCGGCAGAGCGCGCAGGCCGCGGCCAATCCTCAGGCCGCGATCATGAACAAGCTGGCGCTGTACGTGTTCCCGCTCGGCGTCATCGTCGGCGGTCCATTCCTGCCGATCGCCATCCTGCTGTACTGGGTGAGCAACAACATCTGGACCTACGCGCAGCAGCACATCGTCTTCCGCAAGATCGACCAGGAAGAAGAGGCCAAGAAGCAGGCCGCGATCGCACGCCGCAGCGACAACGCTCCCAAGCCCGGCGCCCGTCCCGATCGGACGACGAAGAAGAAGACTGCGTCCACCGGTACGGAGGGCACCGCTGGTACGTCGGAGGTCTCCCTGGAGAAGACGGGCGCGGACGACGCGTCCGGCGGTGCCGAGCCGTCCGCGCCGCCGTCCGGATCCCCCAAGAATGCGGCCGGATCGAAACGCCCCGGCGGCTCGAAGAACTCCAAGCGCAAGCGGCGCTGACCGAAGAAGAGAGAGCGAATCATGGCCAGTGACCTGGACAAGGCACAGGAGGATGCCGACGTGACCACCGAGACGCCGGATCTCGATGCGGATTCCGACTCCGAGGACGATCTGCTGGTCGAGGAGGGCGAGATCGCCGGTGACTACCTCGAGCAACTACTCGACGTGCTGGACTTCGACGGCGACATCGACCTCGACGTGGAGGGCGATCGCGCGGTCGTGAGCATCGACGGCGGCAAGGATTTGTCCAAGCTCGTCGGTCGCGACGGTGAGGTCCTCGACGCCCTGCAGGAGCTCACCCGTCTCGCCGTGCAGCAGGTCACCGGCGAACGCAGCAAGCTGATGCTCGACATCGCCGGCTGGCGAGCCGGCAAGCGGGCCGAGCTCAGCGCGCTGGGCACCGCTGCCGCGAAGCGTGTCCTGGAGACCGGAGAGCGTGAGGAGCTGACTCCGATGACGCCCTTCGAGCGCAAGATCGTTCACGACGCGGTGGCCAGGATCGACGGTGTCTCCAGCGAGAGCGAGGGCGCCGAGCCGCAGCGCCGGGTCGTCGTCGTCAAGGACTGACCGACAGCAGTTCGACCGGACAGCAGGAGGGAGGGATCTCGGCGCGCGACGCCGGGATCCCTCCCTTGTCTCGAGGCGAGGTGGTCGCCGGGAGAGGATGTTTCACGTGGAACAGGACGAGGGACGCATTCACGAGGTCGCCGTTCGCGTCTTCGGTGAGCGACTCGGTCTCGCGGAGCAGTACCGGGATTCGCTCGCGACCGACGGTGTGGAGCGTGGACTCATCGGACCGCGCGAGGTCCCCCGACTGTGGGACCGTCACCTGCTCAACTGCGCCGTGCTCGGTGAGCTGATCGACGAGGGTGAACGTGTCGTCGACGTGGGCAGCGGTGCCGGTCTGCCGGGTATCCCCCTGGCCATCGCCCGTCCCGATCTGCACGTGATCCTCGTCGAGCCGTTGCTGCGTCGGTCGGTGTATCTCGCCGAGTTCGTCGAAGCGCACGGCCTGACCAATGTGCTCGTCATTCGCGGGCGTGCGGAGCAGCCCGGCGTCGTGAAGGAGGCCGGCGGGTCGGATGTCGTCACCTCCCGTGCCGTGGCCCCCCTGGCGAAACTCGCCAAATGGTCGCTGCCGCTCGTGCACGAGGGCGGGCGGATGCTGGCACTCAAGGGTTCCAGCGCGGCGGAGGAGATCGAGCGTGACCGTGACGAGCTGGCCCGTCTTGGTGCCGGCAACCTCGAGGTCCTCGAGTGTGGTGTGGGTCTGCTCGAGACACCCACCCTCGTGGTGAAGGCCGAGCGGATGCCGCGGCCGATTCGGCGGCGCAAGAAGCATTGATCCGGTTTCACGTGAAACCGCTCCGCGCTCTCGAGTGAAAGACTCTCTCGAGCATCGCACTCGAGAGGATGCGTGCCTCGAGGGACTCGAGGCGAGAAGAGTGCCTGTCGGCGTGGATTGTTCATCACCCGTCGGGCCCCCCATTCGAAGGCTGGACCGCGCGCCGCTCGTGACCCCCGCCTCGAGATTCAGTCTCGAGACCCCGGGCTCGAGGACCCGCGGTGGGTCTCCCCGTCGCGTCACGGTTCCGGCCCCCGATCCTGGCCGAAATTCGCTCCGGTATGGCCGATCCTGTTCACATCTACCGCCTGTCGACCTCTTCGGCGGGAAGAGTCACCGAAGTTGTTGGCGGCCTTGACTGTTGGAGCCAGTGGTCAGGTGAGCCCGGAAGGGCGGATCTGTTGCGGCACGCGCCCTTCCCTCTACCCTCGTTCAAATCGTCACTGTGACAGTAGCCCTATCCTTCGCGCCGGATCTGGCGCCGAGGGCGGAGCGTTGTTTCACGTGAAACCCGCTCTTTTCGGTTTCACGTGAAACAGCGGGTTTCACGTGAAACGAGATTCGTCGGCGACGTCGTCGCACCCCCGCGGAAGGCGGATGGGATACTGAGTCGAAACGAGGAAAGGGAGTGAGCCGGCAACGGTCGCCAACCCTCGCCGGCGCGCTCCCCTTTCCGAGTTCGGGCATCAGTCACTGCGCCTCGGCTCACTCCACCCCCCGTGGGACCGAAACGGTGACCGGCCGCGGCGATCGAGCGCGGATCACCGGCGTGGTGTCGCGAGGGGGATGTACCGTGCGGGTGTCGACAACAAAGGAGCGGTCAATGTCGGGTGGATCTGAATCCGCTGTTTCACGTGAAACCGAGACGCAGAGGACGATGGCAGCCGCGTCCGAGTCCGCCGAGGACGAGTTCTCTCCGATTCCGTACGAGGGACTCTCCCCGCTGGATACCCCGATCGGAGCCGCTGCGCACCGGGCCAGTCAGGTGCTGCACCCGAGTTCTGTGAACGCTCTCCCCAAACCGGCCCACCGTCGAGTGATCACGATCGCGAACCAGAAGGGTGGGGTCGGCAAGACCACGTCCACCGTAAACCTCGCCTCCGCCCTCGCCGTCCAGGGGTTGACCGTCCTCGTCGTCGATCTCGACCCTCAGGGCAACGCCAGCACCGCTCTCGGAGTGCCGCACCACTCCGGCATCCCGTCGAGCTACGAGGTGCTTCTCGGTGAGGTCAAGGCGGCCGAAGCCGTCCAACAGAGCCCGCACAGCGAGCGCCTGTTCTGCATCCCGGCCACGATCGATCTCGCCGGCGCCGAGATCGAACTCGTCTCGATGGTGGCGCGCGAGAACCGTCTGAAGAACGCCCTCTCCGCGGCTGCGCTGGGCGACCAGGACTTCGACTACGTGATCATCGACTGTCCCCCGTCACTGGGTCTCCTCACCGTCAATGCGCTCGTCGCGGCGAAAGAGGTGCTCATTCCTATCCAGTGCGAGTACTACGCGCTCGAGGGCGTCGGTCAGTTGCTGCGCAACATCGAGCTGGTCCAGTCGCACCTCAATCCCGAGCTGCACGTCTCCACCGTGCTGCTCACGATGTACGACGGCCGCACGAAGCTCGCCGATCAGGTGGCGGAGGAGGTGCGTGCCCACTTTGGCAGCGCGGTGCTTCGCTCTGTCATCCCCCGCAGCGTGCGGGTCTCGGAAGCTCCCGGGTACGGGATGACCGTCCTCGACTACGATCCAGGTTCGCGCGGTGCGATGAGCTACCTCGACGCGGGACGCGAACTGGCCGCACGTGGGTACCGGAACGAGAAGCAGGGGAACGAATGAGCGCGACACGCAAGGGCGGGTTGGGTCGGGGTCTGGCGTCGCTGATTCCGACCGGCCCGGCGGCCGCCCCCGGTCTCGGCAACGCTGCGGCGGACGTGATCATCGGCGACAACCGCAAGACCGCGTCGAAGAAGGTTGCTGCCACCGCACCGGCGAAGACCGGGAGCACCAGGACCGAGGACACGAAAACCGGGGGCATGACAACCGAGGGCGACGGCGGTCCCGCGCCCACGCCGGCACCACTCCCCTCCCCCGCCGGCGCGGTCTACCTCGAGATCGACGCGGACAAGATCGAACCGAACCCGCGACAGCCGCGGCAGGTCTTCGACGAGGAGGCGCTCGCCGAGCTGGTCCACTCCATCCGCGAGTTCGGGCTCATGCAGCCGATCGTCGTGCGCAGGATCGACGGCGAGCGGTACCAGCTCGTCATGGGTGAGCGCCGGTGGCGTGCCGGCCAGGAGGCCGGGCTCGCCACCATTCCGGCGATCGTCCGTGAGACCGACGATCAGTCCCTCCTGCGCGACGCGCTGCTCGAGAACATCCACCGCGTCCAGCTCAATCCGCTGGAGGAAGCCGCGGCCTATCAGCAGTTGCTCGAAGAGTTCGGGGTCACCCACGAGGAACTCGCGGCCCGCATCGGACGGTCCCGTCCCGTGGTGACCAACATGATCCGCTTGCTCAAGCTGCCGATCCCCGTCCAGCGGCGGGTCGCGGCGGGGGTGCTGTCCGCGGGGCATGCCCGCGCCCTGCTGTCCCTCGAGGCCGGACCCGACGCGCAGGAGGTTCTCGCGGCCCGTATCGTCGCCGAAGGACTCTCCGTCCGGGCCACCGAGGAAGCGGTCATGCTGGCGAATCGCGGCGACGGGAAGGACACCGCGCCTCAGCAGCGCCGCAAGCCCATCCAGATGCCCGGCCTGCAGGACGTCGCGGAGCGCCTGTCCAATTCCTTCGACACCCGGGTCACGGTCAGCCTGGGCAAGCGCAAGGGCAAGATCGTCGTGGAGTTCGGTTCGGTCGACGACCTGGAGCGGATCGTGGCGATGATGGAAACTCAGGCCGACCCCTCTTGACGCCTCGGCACGTCAGGACGACAGTCGAGGATACGGACATGGAGGCTGAGTAACCCAGTGTCGACTCGAGTCACAACTCTCACCCTGGGCGGAATGGACCAGCTGTCGGCACACGCCCGACGCTGTGTGTTCTGGGAGATGGATCCCGCGGCGGTACGCGACGCGGGCGGGTTCTACGATCCGGAGTTCGAGAAGGAGGCGTGGCTGTCGATGGTCATGCTCCAGTGGGGTTCCTGCGCCCAGGTCGCCACGCTCGACGACAAGCCCGCCGGCAGCGCGTTCTACGCCCCGCCGAACATGGTGCCGCGTGCCCACCTGTTCCCGACCTCCCCGGTGAGCGCGGATGCCGTTCTGCTGACCACCATGCGGATCGAACCGCTCGCGGAGGACAGCGACCTCGGCACGGGACTGATCCGCGCGGTGATCTCCGATCTGATCCGCCGCAACGTACGCGCGATCGAGGCCTTCGGGTACCGGTCCGACGGAGAGACGGAGAGCGATGTCCCCGGCGCAACGGCGGCCCGGGACTGCTCCCCCGCCGAGTGCATGATCGAGGCTGGATTCCTCGAGGACATGGGCTTCGAGGTCGTCGCCCCCCACCACCGCTACCCCAGGTTGCGACTCGAACTCGATCGCGATCACGAATGGAAGATGGGCGTGGAAGCGGCCCTGGACCGTCTGCTCGAGGAGGCCGCACTCACCGTCGCGGGCATCTCGGACCGCACGCCCGTGGGGGCGGCCCGCTGAGCGAACCGCTCAGCGGGTCTCGGTGATCGACAGCTCCTCGGCGAGCAGTTCGGCGAAGGTGTAGGTGCCGGTGGGCTGATCGTCCTGCCCCAGCAGGTACAGACGCTTCACCGAGATGAGGATCGCTTCCGCGATGATGTCGCGTGAACGAGGGTTGGCCAGGACCGAGGCGTCCTGCGCGTTCGTGAGATACCCGAGATCGATCTGCACGGTCGGCATGTTCGTCAGGCGCAGCAGATCCCACGTGCGGCCGTGGCTGCGGCAGTCCCGCAGCGGCGTGCGTGCGGTCACTTCGCGTTGAATGAACCCGGTGAGCACCTGGCCGATCATCGACTCGGAGCCGTGCGCATTGCCGTAGTGGAAGCTCGCGATACCGCTCGCGGCCGGGTTGGGGCTGCTGTCGCAGCGCAGGGAGATCATCAGATCGGCGCCGAACGCGTTGGAAGTTCCGGCCCGCTCGATGTTCGACGGGTTCGCGTGATACGGCCGGGAGAGGAAGGTCTCCATTCCCGTCGCGGCCATGCGGCCCTCGAGGCGACGAGCGAGGTCCCAGAGGATGTCGGCCTCGGAGATGTCGCCGTGCGGGCTGCGCACGATGATGCCGTGGTCGCGCCCGCCGAGGCCGGGATCGATGACGATGCGTTTGCCGCTCAGGTGCGGACCGGACCGGCGGACGATCTCCTCCTCGCTGATGGCGTGCGGAGACCCACCGGTGACCCGGGTGCCGAGCAGCTCCAGCGAACGGAGGGTCTCGGGACCGCAGATGCCGTCGGGCGCGAGACCGATCTCCCGCTGGAAGGAACTCAGCGCCTCGTGGGTGCGCGGTCCGAAGTAGCCGTCGACCCGGTCCACGTAGAACCCGAGGTCCTGCAGACGCCGCTGCAAGGTCGCGACGTCGTCGCCGTAGAGCGGGGCGGAGAGCTGATAGATGAGGGTGCGGGCGCCGAGCCGGTACGAGGCTTCCTTCAGCGACCGGTACGTGGCGGGACCGACGATGCCGTCGACGAGCAGGCCACGATGCTGCTGGAACGCGCGCACCGCGCTGTCGAGCTCACGGTCGAACACCGCATCGGAGCCCACCCAGCTGTCGCCGGCGGCGACGTCGGACTCGCCGTGCAGAAATCCGAGGCCGGTGAGGGTGCTCCGGATTTCGGCGACGGCAGGGCCATGGTCGCCGTAGCGCAGTCGGTGCATGTCTCGGCCCTTTCCGTGCTGCTGACCTGCTGTGCCCGGTGTTCCACCAGACCATCGTTCGATTGTCGCAGATGCGCCCGGACCACGAATAATCCGGGCGCATCCGTGTCGACGTGGAAAACGGTGATTCAGAGTACGTCGGCGAGGTCGCGGAGGAGGGCCGCCTTGCCCTTCGCGCCGACGATGGTCTTCACCGGCTTGCCGCCGGAGAACAGGATCATCGTCGGGATCGACATGACCTTGTAGTCGCGCGCCGCAGCGGGGTTGGCGTCGATGTCGAGCTTGGCGATCTTGAGCTTGTCGGAGTGCTCTCCGGCGATCTCCTCGAGAACGGGAGCCACCATCTTGCACGGGCCGCACCAGGTGGCCCAGAAATCGACCAGTACCGGCTTGTCGGACTGGAGGACGTCCTCGACGAACGAGGCGTCGGAGATGGTGACGGTGTTCTTGTCGGCCACGATGGCTCCTACTCGATGAGGGGGGAAGGGATCAGTATCCGGCGTTGACGGTGATCGGGTGGTGGTCCGGCAGTTCGGCGAGCCAGCGCTCGGCGTCGAGCGAGGCGGAGCAGCCGGTGCCGGCGGCGGTGATCGCCTGGCGGTAGAGGTGGTCGACGAGGTCACCGGCGGCGAACACACCCGGCAGGTTGGTGGCGGTGGTCGGCTGCTGCACCTTCACGTAGCCGGCGTCGTCGACGTCGACCTGTCCGCGGACGAGTTCGCTGCGGGGGTCGTGGCCGATCGCGACGAACATGCCGGTCACCGGAAGGGTGCTGCGTTCGCCCGTGACGGTGTCCTCGAGGACCAGACCGGTGACGGAGGTATCGCCGAGCACCTCGACGGGCTTGGCGTTGGTGACGATGCGGATCTTCTCGTTCGCGCGGGCGCGGTCGAGCATGATCTTCGAGGCGCGGAACTCCTCGCGACGGTGGACGAGGGTGACGCTGCGGGCGAAGCGGGTCAGGAAGGTCGCTTCCTCCATCGCGGAGTCGCCGCCGCCGACGACGGCGATGTCCTGGTCGCGGAAGAAGAAGCCGTCGCAGGTGGCGCACGCGGACACACCGCGTCCGAGGAGCTGTTCCTCCCCCGGGATGCCGAGGTAGCGGGCGGCAGCACCCATCGCGAGGATGACGGCGCGGGCCTGGTAGGTCTGTCCGTTGGCGACGATCTTCTTGACGTCGCCGGTCAGGTCGAGTTCGTCGACGTCCTCGGAGCGGATGTCGGCGCCGAAACGCAGGGCCTGCTCGCGCATCTGATCCATCAGGTCCGGCCCCATGATGCCCTCGCGGAAGCCGGGAAAGTTCTCGACTTCGGTGGTGGTCATCAGGGCGCCGCCGAACTGGGTTCCCTCGAACAGCAGCGGCTTCAGCTCGGCACGGGCGGCATAGATCCCGGCGGTGTATCCGGCCGGACCCGAACCGACGATGACAAGGTCGTGGATCGTGGAATCAGTGGTCATGCGAGCCTTCCGTGTCTGCTGGTACTTCTGCCTGCTGGTACTTGACGGACGAGCCTGAAGGCCCGTGACCGGGACGTCAGCGGTCCACAACGTCAGTGGTCCACAACATGGGTCAACAACAGGGTAAGGGGTGTTGTTCCTCGCGTGCCGTGCGTCACGCCACAGTGCGGCGTATTCTGCCCCGCTGTCAGCCGGGCTGGGGCGGGAGCCCGGCACCCGGAGGTCGAATCGTCACGTTGACGATATGACCGTCGAAGCCGTGCCGTGTCGTCCCGGCTTCCGGTCCCCTCCCCCACGCGCGTCCGGCCGATGCCCGGCATGTCGACGGCCCCGGCCACGCCCGCCGGGAGCCCGGGCGCGCGAATCGTCCGTGTGCTCCGGCCGAGCGGTGTGACGCACGAGCGTCGCGATCGGCGCCGGGCAGGGACCGCACCGGGTTCGACTCAGGGAGCGCGTATCTCGTGCCTGAACGCCGCGGAGCCTCGGTCCGCGTGAGGATCCCGCGTGCGTCAGGCGGGGTGTTCCACCTCGCGCAGGGCTTCGCGCACGACGCAGCGGGTTCCGGTGTAGATGGTCGGCATGCACTTGTTGCAGTGGATGCACAGCCCCTCGCGCACGTGTTCGTCCCGGAACCTGTTGACGAGGTACGGGTCGCGCAACAGCGCTCGGCCCATCGCGACGAAATCGAATCCCTCGTCGAGCGCGTTCTCGATGGTGTCGATCCGGTTGATGCCGCCGAGGAGGATGAGCGGCATGCTCAGTTCCGCCCGGAACTGCCGGGCCATCGGGAGGAAGAACGCTTCCTCGAAGGGGTAGGCCGGGAAGAGCCTCGGCCCGTAGAACCGTAGACCCAGTCCGACGAGTCGGGGCTGGGACGCGACGAACTCGGCCATCGGGACGTCGCCGCGGAAGAAGTACATGCCGTTGAGCAGCGAGCTGCCGCCCGTGAGTTCCATTGCGTCGATGTGACCGTCGGATTCGATCAGTCGCGCCATCGGCAGGCTCTCGTGCAGCCACAGTCCCTTCGGGACGCCGTCCGTCATGTTGAACTTGACGATGACGGCGACCGAGTCGCCGGCTGCTTTTCGGACGGCCTCGAGAACGCGCCGGGGAAACGCGGTTCGCTTCTCGAGACCGCCGCCGTAGCGATCGCCGCGCTTGTTGAGATTCGGGCTGAGGAACGAGCTGAGCAGATAGTTGTGCCCCAGATGCACCTCGAGCGCGTCGAATCCGGCCTCGACGGCGTAGCGGGTCGCGTTCTCGAAGTCGGCGACGACCTGATCGAGTTGCTCGAGGCTCGCGCCCCGCACCAGGCCCATCGCGGGGGCGCTGACGCGGGTGGACGGAGCGAGGGTCTTCGTCCCGTTGGAGATCTGGTTGGCGACGAGGCCGGCATGACCGATCTGCGCCGAGGCGAGCGCGCCCTCGGCGTGCACGGCGTCGGTGAGCCGCCGCAGGCCCGGGACGGTGTCGCGGTCGAGGACGACGGTGTTGCGATGCACGCGTCCGCCGGGTGCGACGGCGCAGTATGCGACGGTGGTCAGGGCGGTGCCACCGCGAGCGACCTCGGCATGGAACTCGACGAGTTCGTCGGTGACGCGGCCACCGGGCATGACGCCTTCGAAGGTCGCGGCCTTGAGGATGCGGTTGCGCAGGGTGAGCGGCCCGAGCCGGGCGGGCTCGAACACGGCAGGTCGCGACGAGGTCATGCCCCTACTTTCGATGCCAGTGGTTCTGTAACGTGTTGCAACTATAGTGCGGCGACGTGCCGTGCGCCACAATCACCGGTGATGACCACATTCGACCGCTCCCCCGCGCCCGCCGGCCGCCCCCGCGATCCGCGTATCGACACCGAGGTCCTCGCCGTGACCCGTGAGATGCTGCTCGAGGTCGGCTGGGAGCGCCTGAGCCTGCGCGGTATCGCAGCCCGCGCCGGGGTGAGCCGGGCGGCGCTGGCCCGGCGGTGGCCGTCCAAGGCGCACCTCGTGCTCGACTCGATTCTCGGTTCCGCACCGGACCTGGCACCGATCGAGGGGACGGACCGCCGCGGCTGGATCGAATGGGTGGTTCAGGGCAGTGCGGACCTGTTCGCCCGCCCCGACGTCCGAGCTGCCCTGCCCGGGCTGATCGGGGCGCTCCGCGATCACGAAGATCTGCGGAACACGCTGTGGCGCAACTTCAGCGGCCCGAGCACGGCCCTGTTCTCCGACGGCTCCTCCCGCGCCGACCTCGACGCGCGTGCCGTGCTCGTCCTTGCCGCGGGTGCGGCGATGTTCGCGAGCATCGTTGCCGCCGAGGACGATACGGCCGCCCTGCGGGCACGGATCCTCGACCTGCTGATCCCTGTCGCCGACGATTGAACTTCTTGCGGCTCAACCGATCCCATGGACCACCAGAGTGGCCGGGTCGGAGGCGCCGCACCCGGTGCCCACCACCAGCGCCGTCAACCGCGGCGACGCGGGGTCACCGAGGAGCAGTGCCACCGCCTCCCGGCCGTCGAAGCGGATCGTGCGCGCCCCCAGTAGCGGTCGTGACTCGTCGATTCCGTTGGCCGCGAGACATTCCCGGAGGGAATTCCGGTCCGACAGAGGCCCGGTGTCCGCGGAGCCGATCATCGCGCGCCACGTCGCCGGATCGAGTACGTCGGTGTCGGGTGCGATGACGGCAGGCGCAGCTGTCGACGCCGGAAGCCCGGGACGGTCCGCGCCGTGGGCGACGACGGCGAATCCGATCGCCACCGCGGCCGCGGCGGCGATCCCGGCGCCGGCCGCAGCGCGTCGTCGGCGGCGGCGCGCGGCGGCCTCGGCGGTCAGCGCCGCATCGATCCGGGCCGCGACGTCCGGCGGGATCGACGGCCCCCCGGCGTCTTCGGCTTCACCCAGAGCCCGCAGGCGGCGGCCGACGGAGTCGAGCGCGGCGATCACCGTCATGGCGTCCGGATCCCGTCGCACCGCCGGCCACAACCGGGCGGCGACATCGTCGTCCAGAACCCCGGCGTGCAGATCGGCGAGCAGGTCGGCAGAATACGGCGGCTGCGGCAGCTCGTCCTCGGTCATCCGCTGTCCTCTCCGCCTCCTCGGGTGCCCTCACCAGGATAAGACGGTCACCGATCACGATCGGTTCCCCGTCTCTCGCAGGTCGCCGAGAAGCACCGCAAGCCGACGACGCCCCCGCGCGCACCGGCTCTTGACGGTGCCCTCGGGGACGCCGAGCCGCCGGGCCGCCTCGCTCACCGACCGGCCTTCCACGTCGACCGCGACGACCGCGGCGCGCTGGTCCGGCGGCAAGGCGCCCAGCGCCGCCTCGATGTCGAGCGCAATCTCCCGCTCCGCGATGCGATTTCGTACGTCACGGACGTCGGTGTGGTCGTCGTACAGCGGAACCGTAGGTCGTGCCCGGTTGCGCCGGATACGGTCCAGGCATGCGTTCACCACGATGGTGTGCAGCCAGCTGCGCACCGCCGCGTTGTTCCGGAATTTCCCCGCCGTACGATGCGCCGACAGCAACGCCTCCTGCAGGGCGTCCGCCGCATCCTCCGGCGAGTAGCTGGTGCGGCGCGCCACCTGCCACAGATGGTCGTAGTGCCGTTCGAGCAGGTGCGCGAACGCACGTCGGTCCCCCGCCACGTGCGCCGCCAGCAATTCGGCGTCGGACATGGCAATTCCTGCGATCCCCCCCAAAATTCGCACGCGCGGATGGTAGCCGATCGAGGTGGGCTACCGGGGGTGCGAGCGCCGGGCTACTCGGCGGCGGTGAACGTCACCTCGGCGATCGAGCTCTTGTTGCCGCCACCGGACGTGCTCAGGCCCGTGATCCACACCAGCACGTCGGAGGTGCGTCCCTCGGACTCGACAGGGATCTCCGTGACGCCGGAACGCAGTGTCGCCGAACCGATCACCTGGGTCTGGTCCAGGGACGCCTGGTCCGACGGCGCGCTGCGGATCTCGACCTTCGTGCCCGGGCTGTCCGACGTCACCGACACCGACGACAGCGCCGCCGGCTCGGCCAGCGCCACCATCAGGCCCACTCCGTTCTTCAGCGCGGGGAACGGCTGGAAGTAAGCATCGGTGCTCCACTCCGTCGAGGGATCGCCGTCGATCGCCAATCGCGCCGTCGCCGGCGAGTCCGGAGTGCCCTGAGGGGAGAACACCGACACCGCCGAGGCCGCCACCGGTCCCGCGGCTGCGGCCGGCGCCGGTGCCTGGGCCACCGGTTCCGACGGGGCCTCGGTGGTCGGGGTGAGTCCGAAGTCCTGACTTGTGAGCGGCTCGTCGGAGCTGCCCCCCGCGAGCAGGTTCGCGATCCACCAGCCGATCAGGGCGAGGAGCACCACGGTGGTGATGCCGAGACCGACGAGCGCGAACAGCATCCGCTCGGACCGCTTCTTCTCCTCGGCGAGGGCCTCCGGGTCCGCGAGCGCGTGGTTGGTGGCACCGGCAGTGCGCTGCCCGAGCCGCAGCGCCGGGATCATGTCGGTCTTCTGGTCCACGACCGAGGCTTGGCCGAGGATGTGCTGCACGGTGGCCGCCGTCCGAATGCCGCCGTCGGCCGCGAGGGCGCGCACCGCGACCGCAGAGATCTCGAACGGCACCTCCGGCCGCAGCGCGCGGGGTTCTACCGGGATGCCCTCGGCGGTCAGGTCCGCGGGACGCATCCCGCCGATCGTGCCGCCGGTCTGGGCCGGGGGCTGCTGCCCGGGCGCGGCCTGCTCGGGCAGCGGCCAGCGCGCAGTGATCAGGCCGTAGAGGCTCGCGCCGAGGCCCCGGACGTCGGAGGTCACGTCCGCGTCGGCGAAGGTGGCGGGGAAGGCCAGCACCGCGTCGCCGGCGACACTGATGCGGATCCGGTCGGGGTGGTCGATCGAGAGGGCACCGCCGCCGCGGTGCGCAGCCTCGGCCGCGGCCGCGAGGGCCTGCACCGCGCGTGCCGCACCGAGCGGGGACGGCTCGGTGCCGGACATCTCGCGCAGCGAACGGCCGGGCGTCCACTCCGAGACGACGATGCCGCCCGAACTGCCGCGGACCACGTCGAGTACCCGGGCGAGCCCCGGTGAGTTGATCCGGCCCAGCCGCAGCGTGCGCGACAGGATCGCCTGCGGGCCGTCGGGGCCGGTCACGTCCCCCGCGCGCTGCTCGGCGTCGACGAACGTCAGCGCCACCTCACGGTCGAGTTTGACGTCCTGGGCCTGCCAGAAGCGCAGACCGCGCGCGCCGCCGTGCGGCGCGAGCAGACGGTAGCGACCGCCGGCGACCGACGCGCCGGGGATCAGCTTCGGCCCGCGCATCGGAGTGCGCGGCGCGGACCCGGGCACCCGCAGGGGCGGCAGCTGGGGCGAGCCGACGGGGACGACGCCGGTGTCGACGTGGGGATCGCGCCGCGGCCGACCGGAACCGGACCGGCCGTCGGCCGCCCCGCCGGCGGACTTCTGGGACGAGGTGGAACGATCGGGCGTGCCGGCCTGCGGGGACCGGGTGCCGTCGGCGTCCGTGGACACCGAACCCGGATCGGTCGATGCGGACTCATCGACCGTGGACTTACCGGTAGCGTGATCGTCGCTCACCCTCACTCCTTCTTGTTCGACTCGCCCGCCCCGGAGGTAACCGGGAGGCCGTCCGGCATCCGCGAACCGGCGCGATCCGTCCCGGGCGGTCCGAACCTGCCGTCGACCAGGGTACGGGAGTTGCCCGTGTGCATCGATGTGGCTCGGCAGGTCCCGGAGCGCGGGAATCACCTCGGTGACCGCGTCGTAGGGAGCCACCCCGTAGTCGCCGTAGTCCAGACGTGGCAACACGATGGTCTTCTCCGCCTCGGACTCCCGGTTCGCCTCGAGTTCGGCGATCTCGTCGGCGTCGGCCTCGGCGATCTCCGGTTCGACGGGCGTGCGACCGCGCAGCGCGTCGACCTTGCGCCGGACCGCCGCGGTGATCGCCAGGATCTCGGGCACCTTCAGCAGCCACATGACCGTGAGGGTCACCAGCAGCATCAGTGCGCCGGTGATCGCGACCCGCACCATCGAACCGACGCCGCCGAACCGGTCGCTGAGCGCACCGAGCCGCAGCAGCCGATCGGCGATCAGCATCGCCACCACGCCTGCTGCCGACGCGGTCACCACGTGCCACAGGGTCCGGCCCACGTTCGCCATCCGCAGATCGCCGAGGGCGCGGTGCAGCAGGAACCCACCGATGCCCGCCCCGACCGTGAACGCCAGGCCCGTCGCCACGCCCAGCAGCAGCACCACCTGGTCGTCGTTACGGGCGACGACGGGCGCGAGGGCGGACAGGGCGATCTTCACGGCGGTGATGCCGAGGATGATCCACGTGGGGGTCCACGCCTGCTCGCGCGCGTAGAACACGCGCAGATGGATGAGGACGAGGGCGTACGGGATCAGGGTGAACGCCGACCAGCTGACGGCCTGGCCGAGCCGTTCGGCGTTGCCCTCGCCGAAGCTGCCGTAGCCGTACAGGGCCGTGCCGATCTGCGGGCCGGCGACCGTGAAGAACACGACGATCGGGATGAGCGCGATCATCGTCAGCCGGGTCGCGACCGACAGGTCGTCCACCACGGCGGGGGTGTCCTCCGCGGCGGCGTTGCGGCTCAGCCGCGGCATGATCGCCGTGAGCACCGTGACGCCGAGCACGCCGTACGGCAGCTGCAGCAGCAGCCACGCGTTGTTGTAGATCGCCGGGCCGGCCGCGTCGGCACTCGACGAGACGTGGGTCGCGAACACCATGCCCGCCTGGCTGATGAGCACGTACAGCACGATGGCCGCGGCCATGCCGCCGAACTGGCGCAGCCGATCGTCGAGTCCCCACAGCGGCTTGAGGCTGATCCCCTCGCGGCGCAGCGCCGGCACCAGGGACATCGCCTGGGTCACTACGCCGAGGGTGACGCCGCAGCCGAGCAGCAGCAGATGCGGGTCGCTCATCCGCACCGGGTCGAGGGTGATCTCCCCGGGCAGCAGGAAGTACAGGACGAGAACCGTGATGACGACGACGTTGTTCAGCACCGGCGCCCACGCGCCCGGTTTGAACACCTGCCGGGTGTTCAGGATGGCGGTGAGCAGCGCCGACAGGCCGTAGAACAGGATGGCCGGCAACAGCAGATACGTCAGCGCCGTGGTCAGAGTCGTCGACACTTTGCCCGTGTCGTCGAGGAAGAACCGGGTGACGAGGACCGGCGCGGCGGCGGTGGCCAGCAGCGCGGCGAGCCCGAGCACGGTGACGGAGACGGTGAACAGGCGCCGGACGAAGGCCGTACCGCCGTCCGGATCCTCGCGTTCCGCGCGGACCAGCACCGGCACGACGATCGAGGTGAGGACGGCACCGAGCACCAGCTCGGAGATCATGTTCGGGATCTGGGCGGCGACCGTGTAGGAGCTGGCGACGGCGGCACCGAGCAGGGTCAGCAGCAGCACCTGCTTGACGAAGCCGGTGATGCGGCTGATCAGGGTGGCGAAGGCGATCGAGCCGGTTGCGGCGAGGAGGCCGGGGTTCTTGCGCGGGGCCGGCTCCGCCGCCGCGGGGGCGGGCGGGGCGACGTCCTCACGGGTCGGATTCCCGGTCATTTCTTCTCGTACCCTTCGTCGGCTGGATCGGGCTCGCCGCGGAAGCGGTGCAGGAGACGACGGCCCGCCAGGAACAGCAGCAGCGCTCCCGCACAGCCGGTGACGATCGCGAGAACCTGGCCGTACGCGTTGGACCGTACCGTCACGTTCGTCGGGGTGCCGAGCGGCAGCCCGGACTCCGTGGTCAGGGCGAACTCGACACCGATCTTCCGCGAATCGCTGATCTGCGCCGGCACCGTGAGGGTGCGGCTGCCCCGCGGCGGCAGCTGCGTGGGTCCGATGTCGGTGATCTTCATCGCCGACGGGGCGTCCACGTGCAGCCGCACGGTGATGCCCACCGGCAGATCGTTGCGCGCGACCAACAGTAGGGGACTCTGTTCCGAGGTCAGCGTGTAGACACCACCCGGTGAGAGCACGGTCACTCCCGCGAACATCCCGTCGACGGCGTCGCGGACCTCGTCGCCGCGCCGCACCGCGTCGCGTGCTGCGGAACCGGGGTCGGGCCCGCGCCGGCCCGCCAGACTCATCGCCCGCAGCAGATCCTCGCGCAACGGCGCGGTGAACTGCTGCGGTGTCAGCTGTGCCTGGGGATCCTCGACGAGCGCCTCCTCGAACGCATCCAGCCGGGGCGCCTGCTCGCGGGCCGTGTCCATAACCTCGGCCGAGGCGCCGTCGACGATGGCCTGCTCCGGGTAGGACAGCGCGACGGTGGGGGCGTCGCCGGGCACCGGTGCGAACAGGGTGTCGAACGGACGCGCGGTGGCCAGGCCCGAGCGGATCAGCGTGCCGACCATCGACAGGACCGCGGCGGCGTCGTCGCCGGAGGCGCTCCACGACTGCGGCGGCACGAACAGCACGGATTCCGGGACCGCGGGCGCGCCGGTGGACACGGTCCGGGTGGCGTCGTCCCCGGTGCGCAGCGTGGGCCAGCTCAGGGCGCCCAGCGCATCCTGCAGTCGGGCGGCCGGGGAGTCCTCGGTGAGGTCGTAGCGGGCGTCCTCGGCGGTGAACGACGGCGTCTGCGGTGCGTCACCGAGCGCCGCGAGCGCGGTCGCGGCGGCGCTGTCGAACAGGACGGTGGACAGACCGTCCACCCCCCGCACGGGCACGGGACCCGTGCCGGCGGCCGAGTCCGCGGCGTCGACCGCGGTGTCGGCGAGCAGGGCCGTCACCGGGCCGTCGGCGGCGAGCAACGCCCCCGCCTTCTCGGTCAGGACCCCGGCATCGGGCCAGACCACGTCGCTACGGGTCGTCGTGATCCCGAGGATCGTGTTCACGATCCCGGTGGGGGCGGCGAGGGCGGGTCCGGCCAGCGATGCGTCGTCGAGTTCGGCGAGGGCGGCGGTGTCGACCTGGGCGAAGGGCACCGCCACCGTGCACATCGAGCCGGCGACGGCACGCAACCGTTCCAGCCATGCGGCGGCCGCCGCTGTCCCCTCCCCGTCACGGGTCTCGCCCATCGGCTCGGCGGGGTCCTCGACCACCAGATAGCCGCGGGTCATGTTGGCGACGGTGACAAGCAGGTCAGGGTCGACGGCCAGGCACAGCGCGTCGGCGACGCGGCGGTCCTCGGCGGTGACCGCCCGCTCGGCGGCGTCGAGCAATCCGTCGAGGCGACCGCCGTCGGCGAGCGACGTCGCGAGGTCGTCGTCGACGAGGCGGACCGGGTCCGTCGCCGAGCCGGGCACCCCCGCCGCGAGGCGCGGCCGGTCCGCGAGCGGCCACATCATCGTGACTCCTACGGGGGCGGACGTGTCCGGCGGCACGGGACGGTCCGTCCGGTTCTCGCTCGGGGGCACCCCGAGCACGGGCAGCAGGAACCGGGCGTCGTCGAGCCGGGCCTGACCGCCGTACTCGGGAGCGCCGTTGACGTTGACGAGCAGCGGGTACACCCCGGGCGTATCGATTTCCAGCGACGGGTCCTGCGCCGAGCGCAGCGCCAGTTCGAGACGGAACTGCCGCTGCTCACCCTGCTCGAGGACGTCGGCGACCGGCTCGAACGGGCCCGTGCGGTCGTAGGCGGTCTGATCCCAGGTCAGCGCGGTGCGCAGCTCCTCGGCCGAGCCGGCCGCCGGGGCACGCTGCAGCCGCACGGCGATGTCCTCGACGTCGCGGTCCCCGACGTTCTCGAGCGTGCCGCTCACCGTCACCACCGGCTCGCTGCTGGTGGACACCGTCGTCGGCGTCACCGAGTCGATGCGCAGTTCCAGGAAGCGCGGCGCATCGGACGCGTCGCTGCGCGGCTGGGCGACGGACACGCCCGCCGTCGTCAGGACGAGCGCGAGCACGGCGAGAACGGCCGCCGCGGCCCGGCGAGCTGCCGACGTCATCCGAGACGGGCCTCCGGTCCGCCGGGTCCGAGCAGCATCGACGGATCCATCTCGGCGATCAACTGGTCGGCGACGTCGGCGAGCCTGCGCTCGTCCGCGTACGCCAGGCGTGAGCGCAGCTCCGGCAGCGGGACCCAGGCCACCTCGGTGACCTCGACGTCGGCGTCGGAGAGCTCGCCGTCCAGGTAGCGCAGCAGGTAGTGGTGCACGGTCTTGTGGACGCGCCGGCCCTCGGTGACGAACCAGTAGTCGATGCTGCCGAGGGTGGCGAGGACGGTGCCGTGGATGCCGGTCTCCTCGTGGACCTCGCGCATCGCCGTCTGCTCGGCGGTCTCACCCTTCTCGATGTGTCCCTTCGGCAGCGACCACAGCAGCCGGCCCCGCCGGTCGGTGCGTCCGATCAACGCCGCGCACAATTTCTCGGGGGGTCCGCCGAGGCCGTCGACCACCAGTCCCCCGGCCGAGGTCTCGCGGACCGTGCGCAGGTGAGGCTTCGACGTGTCGGAGGTGGGCCGGCCACCGGACTTGGCGCCCGCGCCACGCCGCCGCGAGGTGCGGCGGTTGCGGTTGGCACGTTCTGCGGGCGACACCCCATCGATACTAGTTGGCGGGACGCGCCCGGCGGTTCAACCAGGCACGTCCGGAGCGCGCACCGGTGCGTTCGGCCACCTCGGTAAGGTTCGAAGACGTGAACTCTCCCTCCACCGACACCGAGCGGCGCGCCCGACTGCTCGCCGGGGCCGACGCGACGCTGCGTGCGCTGTCGGACATCCTGGCGCCGCTCGGTGCGCGCTTCACCGCCGCCGGTCACGAGCTCTACCTGGTGGGAGGGAGCGTCCGGGACGCGGTCCTCGGTCGCCTCGGCACCGATCTCGACTTCACCACCGACGCGCGACCCGAGCAGGTGCAGGCGTTGCTGCGCGGCTGGGCCGACCACCAGTGGGACACCGGCATCGACTTCGGCACGATCAGCGCGGTCAAGGGACCGGAGCAGATCGAGATCACCACGTTCCGCAGCGACGCGTACGACCGCGTCACCCGCCATCCGATCGTCGAGTACGGCACCCGCCTCGAGGACGACCTCGTCCGGCGCGACTTCACCGTCAACGCCATGGCCGTGCGCATCGGCCCGACCGGCGCGGAGGACTTCGTCGATCCGCTCGGCGGAATGGATGCCCTGATCGCCGGGGTCATCGACACTCCCGCGCTGCCGAGCGAGTCGTTCCACGACGACCCGCTGCGGATGCTGCGCGCGGCGCGGTTCGTCTCCCAGCTGGGGTTCGGGCTGGCCGAACGCGTCCACGACGCGATCGTGGCCATGGCCGACGAGATCCTGCGGATCAGCGCCGAGCGGGTGCAGGCCGAACTCGACAAGCTGATCCTCGGTGACTACCCCATCGAGGGCATCGACATCATGGTCGAGACGGGTCTCGCCGAGCGGGTGATCCCGGAGATCCCGGCGATGAAGCTCGAGATCGACGAGCACCATCAGCACAAGGATGTGTACTGGCATTCGCTGACCGTGCTCCGGCAGGCCATCGACCTCGAGGACGGCGACCCCGACCTCGTGCTGCGCTGGGCAGCCCTGCTGCACGACATCGGCAAGCCCGCGACGAAGCGCAACGAGCCGGGCGGTGGGGTCAGCTTCCACCACCACGAGGTCGTCGGCGCCAAGCTCGTCCGCAAACGGATGCGGGCGCTGAAGTACTCCAAGCAGATGATCGACGACGTCGGTCAGCTCGTGTTCCTGCACCTGCGGTTCCACGGCTACGGCAAGGGCCAGTGGACGGATTCGGCGGTCCGTCGCTACGTGCACGACGCCGGTGATCTGCTGCCCCGGCTGCACAAGCTGGTCCGGGCGGACTGCACCACCCGCAACAAGCGCCGGGCCGCGGCGCTGCAGGCCACGTACGACGATCTCGAGACACGCATCGAGCGGATCGCCGAGCAGGAGGACCTGGCGAAGGTCCGGCCCGACCTCGACGGCAACGCCATCATGGAACTGCTCGGCCTGAAGCCCGGCCCGCAGGTGGGGCAGGCGTGGAAGTTCCTCAAGGAGCTGCGGCTCGACCGTGGACCCCTCGATCGCGACGAGGCCGAGGCCGAGCTGTTGAAGTGGTGGTCGCAGCAACCGAAGTCCTAGCGGCCGGGTAGCCGCGGCCGCCCCGGGCATACGCGCGAATTCTGATCATGCTGCGATTGCGTCAAAGTCATGACTCATTCCAGAAAAGTGCGTCATAGTATCCCCGTGCCCTCGACGCAGGAATTCGTGGAGCAATTGCGTACGGCGGAGCTGCGCGTGACCCGGCCCCGGATCGCAGTGCTGGAGGCGGTGCACGAGCACCCGCATGCCGACACGGAGACGATCTTCGGGGCCGTGCGCACCGGTCTGCCGGACGTGTCCCGGCAGACCGTGTACGACGTGCTGCACGCCCTGACCGGTGCAGGTCTGGTGCGGCGGATCCAGCCGTCCGGTTCCGTCGCACGCTACGAGTCGCGGGTCGGGGACAACCACCACCACCTCGTCTGCCGGTCCTGCGGGGCCATCGTCGACGTCGACTGTGCCGTCGGCGAGGCGCCCTGTCTGACAGCGTCCGACCACAGCGGCTTCCACGTCGACGAGGCGGAGGTCATCTACTGGGGCACGTGCCCCGACTGCTCGGCAGCTCACGCTTCGCGGTCACATCCGTGATCACCGTCAGATTCACCGCATCCGGAAGGAAGGGCCGACGTGTCCAACAGTGAAAGCGAAAATCCGGTAATCCCGTCTCCCGAGCCGAAACCGCATCGGCCCAGGACCAACCGGGACTGGTGGCCCAACCAGCTGGATCTGCAGGTCCTCCACCAGCATTCGCCCCTGTCCAATCCGATGGGACCGGACTACAACTACGCCGACGAGTTCGCAAGCCTCGACGTCGAGGCCCTCAAACAGGACATCTTCGCGCTGATGACGACGTCGCAGCCGTGGTGGCCGGCCGACTACGGCCACTACGGCCCGCTGTTCATCCGGATGAGCTGGCATGCCGCGGGCACGTACCGCATCGCCGACGGCCGGGGCGGTGGCGGCAAGGGCGCCCAGCGCTTCGCTCCCCTCAACAGCTGGCCCGACAACGCGAGCCTCGACAAGGCGCGCCGGCTGCTGTGGCCGATCAAGCAGAAGTACGGCCGCAAGCTCTCCTGGGCGGATCTGCTGATCTTCGCCGGCAACTGCGCGTACGAATCCATGGGATTCGAGACGTTCGGTTTCGCCTTCGGCCGCGAGGACATCTGGGAGCCCGACGAGGTGTTCTGGGGCCCCGAGGACACCTGGCTCGGGGACGAGCGGTACAGCGGCGAGCGGGAACTGTCCGGCCCGCTCGGCGCCGTGCAGATGGGATTGATCTACGTCAATCCCGAAGGGCCCAACGGTAATCCGGATCCGCTCGCCGCGGCCATCGACATCCGGGAGACGTTCGGCCGGATGGCGATGAACGACATCGAGACGGCGGCACTCATCGCGGGCGGGCACACCATCGGCAAGACCCACGGTGCCGCGACCGCCGACCACGTCGGTCCCGAGCCCGAGGCCGCCCCCATCGAGCAGATGGGCCTGGGCTGGAAGAACTCCTACGGCACCGGCGTCGGCGGGGACGCGATCACCAGCGGGCTCGAGGGCGCCTGGACCCCCACCCCGCGGCAATGGGACAACACCTACCTCGAAACCCTGTACGGCTACGAGTGGGAGAAGACCAAGAGCCCCGCCGGCGCGTGGCAGTGGATCCCGAAGGACGGGGCCGCCGCCGACGCCGTCCCCGACGCCCACGATGCGTCCAAGCGTCACACACCGGTGATGCTGACCACGGATCTGTCGCTGCGGTTCGACCCGATCTACGGGCCGATCACCCGTCGCTGGCTGGACAACCCGAAGGAATTCGAGGAGGAGTTCGCCAAGGCCTGGTACAAGCTGCTGCACCGCGACATGGGGCCGGTCACGCGCTACCTCGGACCGTGGGTCCCCGAGGCGCAGCTGTGGCAGGACCCGGTTCCCGCGGTCGATCACGAACTGATCGGCGCGGACGACATCGCCGCCCTGAAGACCAAGATCCTCGAGTCGGGACTGTCCATCCCGCAGCTGGTCGCCACCGCGTGGGCGTCGGCGGCGAGCTTCCGTGGCACCGACAAGCGCGGCGGGGCCAACGGTGCCCGCATCCGCCTCGAGCCGCAGAAGAACTGGGAGATCAACGAACCCGGCCGGGTGGCCGAGGTACTGCAGGCCCTCGAGCAGATCCGGCAGGACTTCGACAGCGGTCAGTCCGCGAAGAAGGTCTCGCTCGCCGATCTGATCGTCCTGGCCGGCTGCGCCGCAGTCGAACAGGCGGCGAAGAACGCCGGTGTCGAGATCACGGTCCCGTTCTCGCCGGGCCGCACCGATGCCTCGCAGGAACAGACCGATACGGAGTCGTTCGCCGTACTCGAGCCCCGGGCCGACGGGTTCCGCAACTACCTGCGCGACGGTGAGAAGCAGCCGCCGGAACGGTTGCTGCTGGACCGGGCGAACCTGTTGACGCTGACCGCTCCGGAGATGACGGTGCTCGTCGGCGGACTCCGGGCCCTGAACGCCAACTTCGGGCAATCCGCCCACGGCGTGTTCACCGATCGGCCCGAGGCACTGACCACCGACTTCTTCGTGAACCTGCTCGACATGCGCACGGAGTGGAAGGTGTCCGAGTCGACCGAGAACGTCTACGAGGGCCGCGACCGGGCTTCGGGTGAGGTCAGGTGGACAGCCACGGCCGTCGACCTGGTCTTCGGTTCGAACTCGCAGTTGCGTGGAATCGCCGAGGTCTACGGCAGCGCCGACGCGCAGCAGAAGTTCGTCCAGGACTTCGTCGCGGCATGGAACAAGGTGATGAACCTCGACCGGTTCGACCTCACCTGATCCTCGAGGATCGGCCTTCCCCGGCCGATCCTCCACACCTGGGGCGGCATCCCGCCGGCTGTGTCAGCCGGCGGGAGGCCCCGCGTTCGGAGTGCGCGCGCACCCTCTCACCGGTCCGGACGGCGAATCGTGAGCCAGATGTCACCGGGGACTCACCACGGTTAATGCCCACGAAACACGGGGTCGGGAGCATGAGACCCGGCCGGAGGAACGTGGCCGACCCAGGTGAGGAGCGGTTCGATGCAGGGCGAGATCACGAAGGTCAAGACCGCCTGCTCATACTGCGGCGTGGGCTGCGGCATGGTGCTCGAGGTCGGCCTCGATCCCGCCAGCGGTGCCCGCCGCGTGCTCGACGCGTACGGCGACAAGGACCACCCCACCAACTTCGGGCGCCTCTGCACGAAGGGGGCGACCAGCGCGGAGATGATGGCCGCCGGCGGACGCATGGAGACCGCGTACCGTCGCACCGAACGCGGGGCCACCCCGGTGCCCGTGGACGTCGACGCCGCGATCGCCGACACCGCCCGCCGGTTGCGGGGGGTGCTCGACGAGCACGGCCCCGACGCCCTGTCCTTCTACGTCTCCGGACAGATGTCGCTCGAGGCGCAGTACCTGGTGACCAAGCTCGCGAAGGGATTCGTCGGTACCAACAACATCGAGTCCAACTCCCGGTTGTGCATGGCCGGCGCCGGCACCGGCTACAAGCAGTCGCTCGGCGCGGACGGCCCGCCCGGCTCCTACCAGGACTTCGACCACGCCGACCTGTTCTTCGTCAGCGGCGCGAACATGGCCGACTGCCATCCCATCCTCTTCCTCAGGATGATGAACCGGGTCAAGGCCGGTGCCAGACTCGTCGTCGTCGACCCCCGGCGCACCCCCACCGCGGAGAAGGCGGACCTGTTCCTGCAGATCGCGCCCGGGACCGATCTGGCGCTGCTCAACGGCCTGTTGCACCTGATCGTCGAGAACGGGCACGTCGACCGGGCCTTCGTGGCGGAGTTCACCGAAGGCTGGGAGGCCATGACGGCCTTCCTCGGGGACTACACGCCCGAGCGGGTCGCGGAGATCACCGGACTGGCCGAGGACGACATCCGCACGGCCGCGCGGTGGATCGGCGAGGCGGGCAACTGGATGTCGTGCTGGACGATGGGCCTGAACCAGAGCACGCACGGCACCTGGAACACCAATGCGATCTGCAACCTGCACCTGGCCACCGGCGCGATCTGCCGCACCGGCAGCGGCCCATTCTCGCTCACCGGTCAGCCCAACGCCATGGGCGGGCGCGAGATGGGGTACATGGGACCCGGTCTGCCGGGGCAGCGGTCCGTTCTCGACGACGCCGAGCGAGCCTTCGTCGAACAGCAGTGGGGGCTGCCGGCCGGTGCCATCCCCACCACCGTCGGCAAGGGCACGATCGACATGTTCGAGCAGATGGCCGCCGGTGACATCCGGGCCTGCTGGATCATCTGTACCAATCCGGTTGCGTCCGTAGCCAATCGACGCACCGTCGTCGAAGCGCTCGAGCGGGCGGAGGTCGTCGTCGCACAGGACGTCTTCCTCGAGACCGAGACCACCGCGTACGCCGACATCCTGCTGCCGGGAGCGCTGTGGGCGGAGTCGGAGGGGGTGATGGTCAACTCCGAGCGCAACCTGACGCTGTTGCGACAGGCGATCGACCCGGTCGGGCAGGCCCTGCCGGACTGGCAGATCATCGCGCGCGTCGCCTGCGCGATGGGCTACGCCGAGGCGTTCACCTACTCCTGCTCCGAAGAGGTCTTCGAGGAGATCAGGCGTTTCCGGAACCCGAAGACCGGATACGACCTGCGCGGGATCACCTACGACCGGCTGCGCGAGACCCCCGTGCAGTGGCCGTGCCCGCCGGACGGCGCGACCGACCGGAACCCGATCCGCTATCTCAACGACGGCGTGAGCCAGACCCTGCTCAGGTCCGGGGACGGCTCTCTCCCCCGGTTGCGGTTCGCCACCGCCACCGGCAAGGCCGTGTTCCATGCCCGCCCCCACATGCCGCCGGCCGAGATGCCCGACGACGACTTCCCCGTCGTTCTCAATACCGGCCGCGTCCAGCACCAGTGGCACACCCTCACCAAGACGGGAAAGGTCGCCAAGCTCGGGAAACTGAACCCCGGCCCCTTCGTCGAAGTCAATCCTGCCGACGCGCAGCGACTCTCGATATCCGACGGCGACCAGGTGGAGATCGCGTCCCGTCGCGGCCGGGCGGTGCTGCCGGCCGTGGTCACCGACCGGGTCCTGCCGGGATGCTGCTTCGCCCCGTTCCACTGGAACGACATGTTCGGGGAGAACCTGGCGGTCAACGCGGTCACCAACGACGCCGTCGATCCCGCGTCGCTGCAGCCGGAGTTCAAGGTGTGCGCGGTGTCGCTGACCAAGGTCGCGACGTCGGCCGGGGACGACTCGCCGGACGCCTCGGCCGACCGTCTCGCCTCCGCACTCGGGCTGGGAGATACGGCACGGCCGGTGCTCGACGAGGTCGGAAAGCACTATCTGACCGGATTTCTGGCGGGTTTCCGGGAGTCCGGGCAGGCGGGTGTCCCCGTGCTCCCGGCGTCCGCTCCGTTGCCGGCCGCCACCCGCGCCTGGGTGGACGGGATGCTGGCGGGTCACTTCTCGCACACCGCGGAGGACCGCGACGAGTCCGACGGGATCGAGACCGACGAGGCGGCGCCGGTGGTCGTGGTGTGGGCCTCGCAGACCGGCAACGCCGAGGAGTTCGCCCGGCTGTGCGCCGAGCGGCTGCGCGCCGCGGGCAGGTCGGTCACCCTGACCGGGATGAACGACGTCGACGTGTCCACGCTGACCGGGGTGCGCGATCTGCTCGTCGTCACCAGTACGTTCGGCGACGGTGACGCGCCGGACAACGGCGCCGCGTTCTGGAACGCTCTCGACCGGGACGACACCCCCCGCCTCCCCGACACCCGTTACGCTGTGCTGGCATTCGGAGACTCGAGCTACGACGACTTCTGCGGCCACGGCCGCCGCATCGACGAGCGCCTCGCCGAACTCGGGGCCACCCGGCTCACGCAGCGGGTGGACTGCGAACCCGACTACGAGGGACCGGCCGGCGAATGGCTCGCCACGGTCGAGCAACTCGTGCGCCTCGACGGGACCGTGCCGGTCCCGGCCGCCCCGGGACCGCCGGCGACGTCCGGGCCCGCCTACAGCCGGAAGGCACCGCTCGTCACCCGGCTGACCCGGAACGTGCCGCTCAGCGGGTCGGGTTCGTCGAAGGATGTGCGCCAGTTCGGATTCGAGTTGTACGACCCGGATTTCGTGTACGAGGCGGGCGACGCGCTGGGTGTCATGCCCACCAACGGGCCCGAGGCGGTCGACGAGTGGCTCCAGGTCACGGCGCTCGATCCGGAAACACCCGTGGAATTCCCCGATCTGCCGACCATTCCGCTGCGCGAGGCCGTGACCCGGCACCTCGAGATCGCTCGCGTGACCCCCGAGCTGCTGCGGTTCGTCCACGAGCAGACCCAGAGCGCGGAACTGGCGAAGCTGCTGCGGCCAGGCAACAAGATCGAGTTGCAACGGTGGTTGTGGGGCAAGCAGGCGATGGACGTGATCGCGGCGTATCCGTTCAAGGCGCCGATCGCGGAATGGCTGCCCGTGCTCAAGCGGTTGCAGCCCCGCCTGTACTCGATCTCGTCGAGCCCGCGGACCAACCCCCGCGAGGTGCAGCTGACCGTCTCGGTGGTGCGGTACAACTACGAGGGCATCGCCCGGGCGGGGGTGTGCTCGAGCTTCCTCGCCGACCACAGTCACGGCGTCGACATTCCCATCTTCGTCCAGCGCAGCACGCACTTCCGGCCGCCCCGGACACCGGACACCCCGATGATCATGGTCGGACCCGGTACGGGTATCGCACCGTTCCGGGCCTTTCTGCACGATCGCCGCGAGCTGGGCCACACCGGCCGGAACTGGCTGTTCTTCGGCGATCAGCGGTCGTCGACCGACTACCTGTACCGGGACGAGATCGAGGCGATGCACGCCGACGGCTTCCTGACCCGGCTCGATCTCGCCTTCTCCCGCGACCAGCGACAGAAGATCTACGTGCAGGACCGGATGCGCGAGCACGGAGCGCAGCTGTGGAAGTGGTTGCAGGACGGCGCCCACTTCTACGTGTGCGGCGACGCGAGTCGGATGGCGAAGGACGTCGACGAGACGCTGCGCGAGGTGGTGCAGGTGCACGGCCGGCTCGGCGAGGCGGACGCCGAGTCGTACGTCGAGCAGCTCGCCGCGGAGAAGCGCTACGTGCGCGACGTGTACTGATCCGCAGATTCGTTACTCTATCGGTTGATAGGTCCGCAGATGCGGAAGTAATGTCTGTATCGTGACGCAGATTCGCATCAAGGACGCCGCCCGGCTGCTCGGCGTCAGCGACGACACCGTCCGCCGATGGATCGACCAGGGCACCCTGCCGGCCGGCAAGGACGGGGCCGGGCGCAAGATCGTCGAGGGAGCCGACCTCGCCGAGTTCGCCCGGCGGCAGGCGGACGAGGCGCCCGATCTGCTCGGCGTGGGCAGCTCTGCCCGCAACCGGTTCGCAGGGATCGTCACCCGGGTGGTCGCCGACACCGTCATGGCGCAGGTGGAGATGCAGTGTGGCCCGCACCGCGTCGTCTCGCTGATGAGCAGCGAGGCCGTCCGGGAACTCGGCCTCGAACCGGGCAGCCTCGCGGTCGCCGTCGTCAAGGCCACGACCGTCATCGTCGAGACTCCCGGAGGGACATCGTGAAACGCGCTCTCGCAGTTGTCGTCGCCGCGCTCGCCCTCGCCGGATGCGCCGGGGAGACCGGCGGCGACCCGGCGTCACCGTCCGGGGCCGCGGGTGAGCTCACCGTGTACGCAGCCGCGTCGCTGCAGGCTCCCTTCCGGGAGATCGGTGCGGAATTCGAGGCCCGCAATCCGGGCACCCGCGTCGTGTTCGACTTCGCGGGCTCGTCGGATCTCGTCGCCCGCCTGTCGCAGGGAGCCGAGGCGGACGTCCTCGCCACCGCCGACACCGCCAACATGACCGAGGCCGTCGACGCCGGTCTCGTCGCGGGCGATCCCGTGGACTTCGCGGCCAACACCCTCACCATCGTCACCGAGCCGGGCAACCCGCTCGGCACAACCGGTTTCGTGGACCTGAGCCGGCCCGGAGCCGACGTCGTCGTGTGCGCGCCGCAGGTGCCGTGCGGCGCGGCGACGGCCCGTATCGAGCAGGCCACGGGTGTCGACCTCGCTCCGGTCAGCGAGGAGTCGTCGGTGACGGACGTGCTGGGCAAGGTGACCAGCGGCCAGGCCGACGCCGGGTTGGTGTACGTCACCGACGCCCGACAGGCCGGTGACGCCGTGACCACCGTGCCGTTTCCCGAGTCCGCCGCGGCCGTCAACACCTACCCCGTCGCCGTCCTCGCCGATGCCGAGAATGCCCCGGCGGCGGCGTTCGTCGCGTACGTCACCGGTCCGGACGGGCGACGAATCCTGTCCGAGTACGGATTCGCGGCCCCGTGACGCGCGTCCGTCCGGCGGGGCTGCCGGCGTGGATCTACGTCCCCGCGCTCGTCGGCGGACTGTTCGTCGCCGTGCCGCTGTTGTCGCTCATCCTCGCCGTCGACTGGCGGCACTTCCCGGATCTGGTGACATCGGAGGCCTCCCTGCAGGCCCTGACCCTGAGCATGCGCACCGCGGGTGCCGCTACGGTGCTGTGCGTCCTGCTCGGCGTGCCGATGGCGACCGTGCTCGCACGCAGCACCTTTCGCGGCCTTCCGGTGCTGCGCTCGCTCGTGCTGCTGCCACTCGTGCTGCCGCCCGTCGTCGGTGGCATCGCGCTGCTCTACACCTTCGGTCGCCGGGGACTGATCGGCGAGTACCTCGAGCTGTTCGGAATCCGGATCGCGTTCTCCACCACGGCTGTGGTCCTCGCGCAGACGTTCGTCGCGCTACCGTTCCTGGTGATCAGTCTCGAGGGTGCTCTGCGCACCGCCGGCACCCGCTACGAGGCGGTCGCCGCAACGCTGGGGGCACGACCGACCACCGTCTTCCGGCGGGTCACCCTCCCCCTCGTGCTGCCGGGACTCGCGTCCGGCACCGTCCTCGCCTTCGCCCGGGCACTCGGCGAATTCGGCGCCACCCTCACCTTCGCCGGCAGCCTCCAGGGCGTCACCCGCACGTTGCCGCTCGAGATCTACCTCCAGCGCGAGACCGACGCCGACGCCGCGGTGGCGCTGTCGCTGCTGCTCGTCGTGGTCGCGCTCGTGATCGTCGTGGCCGCGCGGGGGCGACGGACAGCGGGTGGGCTGTGACCGGACTGCAGTTGCGGGCCCGGGTCGAGTCCCGCGACGTCGACCTCGCGGTCGCCGCGGAGTCCGGTACCGTGCTCGCCGTCCTGGGACCCAACGGTGCCGGGAAGTCGACCGTGCTGAACGTGATCGCGGGGCTGCTGCAGCCCGACGACGGCCGCGTCGAAGTCGACGGGCGGGTTCTCACCGACACGGTGACGGGCGTGGCCGTGCCGCCGCACCGTCGCGCGGTGGCGCTGCTCGCCCAGCAGCCCCTGCTGTTCCCGCACCTGAGCGTCCTCGACAACGTCGCATTCGCTCCCCGCAGCACCGGCCGCGGCCGATCGGCCGCCCGCGCGGCAGCGTGGCGGCAACTCGCCGCCGTCGGCGCGACGGACCTCGCCGACCGGAAGCCGCACCAGCTCTCGGGCGGCCAGGCCCAGCGCGTCGCGATCGCCCGCGCCCTGGCCGCCGACCCACGGCTGCTGCTGCTGGACGAACCGTTGGCCGCCCTCGACGTGACGGCCGCCCCGGCCGTGCGGTCGCTGCTGCGCACGGTCTTGAAGGACGCCGGACGCACGGCACTTGTGGTCACCCACGACCCGCTCGACGCCCTCGCCCTCGCGGATCGTGCCGTCGTCGTCGACCGGGGCCGGATCGTCGAGGCAGGCACGGTGCGCGACGTGCTGTCCCGGCCGCGCAGCGCGTTCGCGGCCCGCATCGCGGGACTGAACCTGCTCGCCGGCACCCTCACCGCGGACGGCGTCGACACCGTCGTCGGCCGGGTGCGGGGTGTGCCCGACGACGACTGCGTGCCGGGGGATTCGGCGGTCGCGGTGTTCACCCCCGCGGCCGCCGCGGTCTATCCCGACGAGCCGCACGGCAGCCCCCGCAACTCGTTCGCCGTCGTCGTCGACGAACTGGAGGTCCGCGGTGCCACCGTCCTCGTCCGCGCCGCCGAGTCCGGGATCACCGCCGAGGTCACCACGTCCGCAGCAGCCGATCTCGCCCTCGCACCCGGTGCGACGGTGTGGTTCGTCGTCAAGGCCACCGAAGTCCGCATCCACGCCGCCCGCTGACCGGGCGAACGTACCGTTCCGCCGGGCTGCGGAGGTGAACGGTACGTTCGCTCGGCGCCGCTGCGGCGCAGCCGGATTCAGCCCAGGCGGGCGCGCATCAGGTAGACGTTGTAACTGTCCCACTCCGACACGGTGAAGTACAGGTCCGTGCCGTCGGACCAGGGGTGCATGAAGCCGCCGTAGGCTTTCGGGTAGTCGGCCGTCCGTACCAGCGGTGTGGCATCGGACCAGTGGCCCTGAGGTGAATCCGATTCGCGCAGCACGATGTTGCCGGCGATCGGGTCCAGGTAGCTCATCTGCCAGCGGCCCCGCGCGGCGTCGAACCGCACCGACAGTTCGCTTGCCGCTCCGTCGGCGAGCGGGGTGGCGAGCTGCTCGAAGACCGGCATCCAGCGGTCGTGTACCCAGTACTGGTACGCGGAAGGGTTGAGCACGCCGTCGACCGGCACGCGGGCCAGGCCCACCGATCCGATGCGGCCGTTCGGAGTGCCGAACATGTAGACGTGGTCGCCGTGCGGCACCATCGTCGCCACCTGGAACCGGCCCAGTCCGAACACGTTGTCCCAGCGGGCATGTGGATCCTTCACCCATGTCTGTCCGTGGTCGTCGGAGTAGGCGATGCCGCCGTGGTTCGTGTACCACATGCCCGGCACGACGCTCCACCGTCGCACGGACATGTAACTCAGGTACTGGCGGTCGCCGATCGCGAAGCCGGAGGTGGGGATGACGGTGGTCTCGAAGTTCTTCACATGCCGCGCATCGAGGATCTCCGCGGCGTGGCACGGGCTGTCCTGCACCATCGCGTCGATGGTGAGGCCGTCCGACAGGTCCGCATCGCGGCTGAACGCCAGGACGTTGCTGCGCCAGTCGCCGCCGGCCCCGCCCGGCGGGGACCATTGCGCACCGAAGGTGTCGCCGAAGGCGAGGGCCACCTCGCCGGGGCGCGTCTCCCACACGATGCCGAGATCGGTGCCGTGCACGGCCCAGCGCGCGTCGGTGCGATTCTCCGAGCCGGGACCGGTGAGCTGGGAAACCAGTTCGACGTCGCCGACGACGGGCGCGGGCGGACGGGGGGTGACCGTGCCCGGCCCGAACGGCGGATTCTCCCGGGGCGGGGCCGGCGGGACGGGTGCCCCCGGCGGGCCGGGCACGGGGATCGGGATCGTCTCCGGCTGCGGATCGAGTTCGACGCGCGGCAGGAAACTCGAGGATCCGCTCGAGCCGGCGGACCCACTCGAGCCACTCGAGAGGGCATCGGGAGCGTCCGGCGCGAGACCCGGATCCGGGCACGGGTCGGCGCACGGATCGGCGGGTAACGGCTCCTGCGGCACGCGGGTGTCGTCGGGTTCCGGTCCGGGGACCGGGACCGGGACGATCTCGGGGTACGGCAGGGGAATCTTCACGACGGGCGGGATGTCGATCCGCGGCAGCTGCGGCGCGCCGGGGTCCGGCGGCTCCACGGCCGGGTCGAAGCCCTGTTCCCCGCACGAGTTGACCGGCGGGGCGGCCGATGCGTGGCCGGGCACCGCGAGCAGCGGCAGAGCCAACGAGACCAGGGCGAGCGCCGACAGCGGTGTGCGGTGCCTGCGTGCCATGGCGTTCTCCTCCGGGATGCTCGGGAAAATGCCCCGCGAACCTAACAAATCCGGCGCCCGAAACCGTGGAGACTCACATGCGCAGGCGGCGAACCGCCGTCGCCGCGACGAGCCCGCCGGCATACACCGCCACTCCGGCGAGCGCGAGCACCGGGCTGCGGCCGTCCGGCGCGACGACCAGGGCGGCCGCGACGATCGCCGCGAGAAATGCCATGTTGAACACGGTGTCCTGCAGGGCGAACACCTGTCCGCGCCGGGCGTCGTCGATCTCGATCTGCATCGCGGCGTCCCCGGTGAGCTTGACGGTCTGACCGGCGAGACCCAGCAGGAACGCGGCGGCGAGCAGTGCCGTCTCGTCGAACCCGGTGACCAGGACGAGCTGGACGATGCCCGCACACGCCAGTGCCGTGACGACGGTGCGGGGCCGGCCGAGGCGGGGGATGACGAGCGGGGCGGCGACCGCCGCGACGAGCATCCCGGCGGCGGTGGCTCCGACGGCGACACCGAACCCGACGAGCCCGCCCGGCAGTGTGGCACCGTCGGCGTCGCGCAGCACCAGCACCATGACGAGCGTGTCGATGCCGAAGACGATGCGGTGCGCGCCGATGCCGATCATCGCGACGGTGACGCCCGGCGCCTCCCACACCGCCGTGGCGCCGGTGTGCAGGCCGGCGGCGACGGCGCGGATCGGGTGACGCTGCACGGCCCGGTCGGGACCGAGCGCGTGACGGGCGAAGCCGCCGGCGGCGAGCGCGGCGATCACGGATCCACTGACGCCGAGCGCCACGGCCACCCCGGAACCGAAGTCGCCCTCCCCCACGAGACCGATCGTGGTGACCGCGACGCCGGCCCCGACCGCGGAGATTCCCGAGCCCACCGTGGCGAGCACGGAATTGACCGGCACCAGCCATGATTGACGCACCACATGCGGGACGGACGCCGAGACCCCGGCGAGCACGAAGCGACTGACACCGACGGCGGCGAGGGCGAGCAGCAGCAGTGGGGTGGAACCGCCACCGGTGAGCAGCAGCGCCGACATCGCGAGGATGAGCACGCCGCGCAGGGCGTTGGCGACGACCAGCACCAGGCGACGGTCCCACCGGTCGAGCAGGGCGCCGGCGAACGGTCCGACCACCGAGTACGGCAGCAGCAGCACCGCGAATCCGGCCGCTATCGCGGCGGGATCGGTCTGGCGCTCGGGATTGAACAGGATCGCCCCACCGAGCGCCGCCTGGAACAGCCCGTCGCCGAACTGACTGGCGAAGCGGACGGTCGTCAGGCGGGCCAGTCCGGGCGACCGGCGCAGCGCCGTCGCTGTGGAGCGCCACGCCTGCCGCCTCGACTCCCGCACAGTGTCCGACACTATCCGTCCGGCGCGGGTCGTCTCGCTGCGACGGTTCTGCCTCCCCCGCCACGTCCCCCGGCCTACCCTCGGCGCAACCGGCAACTTCCGGAAGAGGGGACCCACCGCCATGTGCCGACTGTTCGGGCTGACCGCCGCGCCGCACCGGGTACACGCCACGTTCTGGCTGCTCGACGCGTCCGATTCGCTGGCCCGGCAGAGCCGGCGCGAACCCGACGGCACCGGTCTCGGAACGTTCGCCGACGACGGCCGCCCGGTGGTGGAGAAGCAACCGCTGGCGGCGTACGAGGACCGCGCGTTCGCCACCGAGGCGAAGGAGCGGCGTTCCCAGACGTTCGTCGCGCACATCCGGTTCGCCTCGACCGGGGGTCTCGACGTGGGCAACACGCATCCGTTCGAGCAGCGCGGGCGGCTGTTCGCCCACAACGGTGTCCTCGGCGACCTGCCGCGGCTCGAGGCCGAACTCGGCCCGTACCGCGATCTCGTGGCGGGCGAGACGGACTCGGAGCGGTTCTTCGCGCTCGTCACCCGCCGCATCGACGAGCACGGCGGCGACGTCGGTGCCGGCCTGACGGCCGCGGTTCGGTGGGCCGCCGAAAATCTGCCCGTCTACGCATTGAACGTGGTCCTGACGACCGCGACGGAGCTGTGGGCGCTGCGGTATCCGGACACCCACGACCTGTTCGTCCTCGAGCGTCCCGCCGGTGGCCCGCACGGAGGCCGCCACCTCGAGCATGCCAGCGAGGCCGGCACGGTCCGCGTGCGTTCGGGCCACCTGGCGCGCCAACCGGCGGTCGTGGTCGCCAGCGAGCGCATGGACGAGGATCCGGGTTGGTCGGACCTGCGCAGCGGGGAGTTGCTGCACGTCGACGGCGAACTCCGGGTGACCCGCACCGTCGTCGTCGACGAGCCCCCGCGGCACCCGATCACCCTTGCGGACCTCGACGAGCGGGCGGCCGCGTCCCAGACCGGGAAGTGAGCTTCACTGCTCGCGCCACCACTGCACCGTCGCGGCCGCGGCCTCGGGCAGCGGCGTCGGGCGCAGGCCGAGGAGTTCCTCGCTGTACGTGGAGTCCATGACGAACGGATCGGTGAACTGGTAGAGCATCTCGGCCAGTTCGCGGGCGTCGCGGTTCACCAGTGCGGCGGCACGCAGCAGCCAGGTGGGGATCGTGCCCACCTTCGGAGCCGGCATCTGCGCCGCGGCGGCGAACGCGGCGACGAGTTCGCGCTGGGTGCCGGCCGGGCCGGTGGGGGCGTGCAGGACGCGGTTCCACGCCGCCGGATTCGACGCGGCCGCGATCATGGCGGCCGCCAGGTCCGGCACGTAGGTGAACGAGTGCGGGACGTCGGGTGAGCCGAGTACGCGGGGGCTGCGCCCGGCCAGGACGGTCGGCACCATCCGCTCGCCCGCGTGGGCGTTGCGGGCGTGGGGTCCGAAGAAGTCGGACGCGACCACGCTGACGGTCGGGGTGTCGCTCTCGGCACGGCGGTCCAGCAACCGGGCCCGTACCCCCCGCTTGCCGGTGGTGCTCGCGCGCGGCGACGCCTCGGTCATGACCCGTTCGGGTTCGCTGTACGAGTACAGGCTCTCGGGGAAGACCACGACTGCGCCCGTGCGCCCGGCCGCCTCGAGAACGGTGTGCTCCGCGTCCGGCAGTTCGCGTTCCCAGGTGTCGGCGCGGTAGGCGGAGCCGTGGATGCAGTGGTACACGGCCCCGGCGCCCTCGAGGGCGGGACCGAGCCGGGCGGGATCGGAGACGTCGACCCGGCGGCGCTCGACGAGCGGATGTTCCGGACCACTGCCGGACCGGGTGAGGACGCGGACGCGGTGGCCCCGGTCGGCGAGTTGTTCGGCGACGGTCCAGCCGACGGGACCGGCGCCGGTGACGACCTGCAGATTCGACATGGTGTCCAGCTCCTTCGAAGTGTGAGCACTGCTCTCTGTTCGGGGACAACAATGCGCGCCGCGGCGAGGAAAGTCAAGAGCAGTGCTCACTTTTGTTGACAGTGCTCACGAATCTGGCAGGGTGAAAGCCATGACCGGAACCCCCCGCGCCCGCGCCCGCCGGCAGACGATGGCCGACATCCTGCGGATCGGCCGCGAACATCTCGCCACCCACGGCGCCGCCGCCCTGTCGTTGCGCGCCGTCGCCCGCGACCTCGGCGTCGTCTCCTCGGCGGTGTACCGCTACGTCGCGAGCCGCGACGAACTGCTCACCCTCCTCGTCGTCGACGGCTACACCGAACTCGCCGACACCGTCGACGACGCGCTCGCCGACGTCGCCGTCGACGCCCACGCCGAGCAGTTCCGCGTCCTCGGCCGCGCGGTGCGGACCTGGGCGCTACGCGAACCCGCGCGCTACGCCCTGTTGTTCGGCAGTCCGGTTCCCGGGTACCACGCTCCCGCAGAGCAGACCACGGGCCCGGGCACCCGCGTCGTCGTCCGGCTCCTCCGTATCCTCGACGCCGCGTACGCCGCCGGCGCCCTCCGCGTCCCGGCCACCGTCGCCGTGCCGGACAGCCTCACCACCGATCTCGGCCGGATCCGCGCCGCACTCGGTTCCGGTGTCCCCGACGCGGCCCTGGCCCGCGGTGTGCTGGTCTGGGCTGCCCTGTTCGGGGCCGTGAACTTCGAGGTCTTCGGCCAGTACGGCACCGACTCCTTCACCGACCCCGAGCAGTTGTTCGACCATCACCTCGCGGTACTCGCCGAGACCGCCGGTCTCTCCTGAACGTCTCCCCGCCTTGCCGCCACGCCGCGTCGGCGACGGTGGGATGATGTCGGGGTGGCGCAGCATCAGGACGAACCCGAGGACCGCACGGCACCGGCGACACCGGCCGTCCGACCCGGAACGCTGCTCGTGTCGGCCACCGACCTCGTCGAGCCGACCTTCCGGCGCACAGTCGTCTACATCGTCGAGCACGGGGACGTGGGCAGTCTCGGCGTGGTGCTCAACCGCACCAGCGACACCGCGGTCCAAGCCGTGTTGCCGCAGTGGACGGAGCTCAGCGCCGCACCCAAGGCGCTCTACGTCGGCGGTCCCGTCCGGCGGGACTCTGCTCTGTGCCTGGGTACGCTGCGCGTCGGCGTCTCGGTCGACGGGGTGCCGGGGGTGCGCCGGATCGACGGGCGGGTGGTCATGATCGACCTCGACTCCGATCCGGCCGTCATCGCCCCGCTCGTCGAAGGCATCCGCATCTTCGCCGGCTACGCCGGGTGGAGCGCCGGGCAGCTCGACGGCGAGCTCGGCAACGACGACTGGATGGTCATCTCCGCCCTCCCCCAGGACATCCTCGGGCCGCCCCGGCTCGACCTGTGGGCGCGGGTGCTGCGCCGGCAGCCGCTGCCGCTCGCGCTGCTGGCCACCCACCCCATCGAGGTCGAACGGAACTGAACGCCCCAGGGCTCGGTGCGCGAAGTGAGGGCCCGGTGCGCGAAGTGAGGGCCCGGTGCGCGAAGTGAGGGCCCGGTGCGCGAAGTGAGAGCTCAGTGCGCGAAGTGCTGCTCGCTGGAGTGCCGGAGCGGACCCTCCTTGCGCAATTCGGTACACACCCGTTCGATGTCGGCGAACAGCTGTCGCGCGAGGTCGGCACTGAACCCCTCCCGGACCACGATCCGCAGCACCGCAACCTCCTCGGCGTCGGCCGGCATGGTGTACGCGGGCACCTGCCAGCCGCCCGCCCGCAGCTCGTGCGAGATGTCGAATACGGTGAACCCCGGATCGCCGGTCAGCTCGAATGCGATCACCGGGATGGCGGTACCGTCGGAGATCACGCGCATTCCCTCCAGCCCGGCGAGCTGCTCGGCCAGGCGGCTGGCGGTGGAGCGCAGCGTCTCCATCACCCGGCGATACCCGTCGCGGCCGAGCCGCAGGAAGTTGTAGTACTGGCCGACGATCTGGTTTCCCGGCCGCGAGAAGTTCAGGGTGAAGGTGGGCATGTCGCCGCCGAGATAGTTGACCCGGAAGACCAGTTCCTCGGGCAGGTGTTCCTTGTCGCGCCACACCACGAATCCGATGCCCGGATAGGTCAGTCCGTACTTGTGGCCGCTGACGTTGATCGATACCACGCGCGGCACCCGGAAGTCCCACTTCAGTTTCGGCTGCAGGAACGGCACGACGAAGCCCCCACTGGCCGCATCCACGTGCAGCGGCACGTCGGGACCTCCCGAGGCGGCCACGTCGTCGAGCGTGGCGGCGATCTCGGCGACCGGCTCGAGCTCGCCGGTGTACGTCGTGCCGAGGATCGCGACCACCCCGATCGTGTTCTCGTCCACCGCCTCTCGCACCTGCTCCGGGGTGACGACGTACCGTCCGGGTTCCATCGGCAGATACTTCGCCTCCACGTCGAAGTAGCGGCAGAACTTCTCCCACACCACCTGAACGTTGCTGCCCAGCACCAGGTTCGGGCGTGCTGTGTTCTGTCCCGCGGCCTGCCGCCGGGCCCGCCAGCGCCATTTGAGCGCCAGCCCGGCGAGCATCACCGCCTCGCTCGAGCCGATCGTGGACACGCCCGTCGCCGTACCCGGGTCGACGTCGGACAGGCCCGGCGCGTGGAACAGCTCGGCGACCATCGCCACGCAGCGCTCCTCCATCGCCGACGTCGCCGGATACTCGTCCTTGTCGATGAGGTTCTTGTCGAACGTCTCGGCCATGAGCACGCCGGCCTGCGGCTCCATCCACGTGGTGACGAATGTGGCGAGGTTCAGCCGCGAACTGCCGTCGAGCATCAGTTCGTCGTGGATGTACCGGTACGCCTCCGCCGGGTCCATCGAGTGCGCCGGCAACCGTAGCGCCGGAACCGGCTCGCTGTCGAGGCGTCCGGTGTACGCCGGTGCGAGGACTCCGTCCGGGTGCAACCGCTTCCGATGGCTCACGTCGGCCTCCGTACTCGTCGGCTATCGCTGTACTCGTCGGCAATCGCTCCCATTAGACCGGATCGGCCGCGGACTCGCGGCGTGTTCGGGAAGCGGCATCCGCCGACGGTCGGTCAGCGACGGTCGGCGAGCGCGTTCAGCGCGCCGGCCATGCGTTCCGCCTGCGCCGTGGTGACGGTGAACTCCTGCCCGCCGGCGACGGTGAGCACCAGCGCGGGACCCGTGATCGTGACGAGGCCGTACCGGCCCCGCCCCTTGGTGCGCAGTCCCCACCCACCCCAGTCCTGGAAGGGACGCACGTGCGCGACCCGCGCGCCGACGATCTCGTCGAGGTCGTAGTCCACCGCCGTCATTCCCAGGTTCTGCACCCGCACGCCCGCGCCGTCGACGACGACGCGGAAGCGCAGCAGGCTCAGCACGAGCGCGGCGACCGGCAGGAAGATCGCCAGTGGCCACCAGCTGCGCGCCGCGCCGCACACGACGACGGCAGGTGCCACCACCAGCGCCGCAAGCGCCACAGTGGTGCGCGTCCCGGTACCGACCTGCTCGACGATCGGCAGCTCGACCGGCCCCCGCGGCAGCGCCGGATCCGGGCGGCCGGTTGCCGGCCGCCGGACCCGGTGATCCCGCAACCGGGACGCGCCGAGCACCCCGGCGGCGCCGCCGAGTGCGACGCCCGCGCCGATACTCCACATCGGCAGCCGTGCCTGTTCGGCCGGGGTGTCCAGTTGGCTCGCGAGCACCGTCGCACCCAGGGTGGACAGCAGGCCGGTCACGCCGAGACCGAGCACCAGCATGTAGCGGCGCATCAGCAGCATCGCGGGGGCCAGCGCCGCGATCGCGCTGCAGCCGCCGCCGATCAGCAGGATCGCCAGCGCCATCGTCCACGAGAACGAGACCGGGTCCGTGAATCCGTCCGGTGCGGACCCGGACCAGTGCGTCGCGATCCGCGGGGGCAGCTGCGATTCCCACACCCGGGTCAGCAGCAGTGTCGCCGCGGCGGCGACGAGGGGCAGGCCCAGTCCGAACAGGGCCCCGGCGGGGTCGATCACGCGGCGGGTGGTCACGGCCCCAGCGTAGGAAACGGCGTCGTCGACCACCCCCACGAACGGGGGATTGAGGGCTGGTGCCCGGGGCTGCAGGCTCGTAGAGAGAACTCGAGCACGACAGGATCGAGGCCGACATGACCACCACCAAGTCCACTGCCCTGACCGACGACGACATGGACGTGATGACGCTGCTGCACGCGGCGTTCCGGCGCGACGTCGGACGCCTGGCGAACGTGGCACAGACCTACGGCACCGAGACCGACGAGGTCCACGATGCGCTGCTGGTCGGCTGGCACGGTTTCAGCCGGGAACTGCACCACCATCACCGGATCGAGGACACGCACATCTGGCCGCTGATGCGCCGCAAGCTCGCCGACCGGCCGGACGATCTCGCGGTGCTCGACGACATGGAGGCCGAGCACTCTCTCATCGATCCGACGCTCGCCGCGCTCGAGGCGGCGTTCGACGATCGGGAGCACGGGCCGGAGCAGGTGCCTCATCGCATCGACGACCTCGTCGGACTGCTGCGGTCGCACCTCGCGCACGAGGAGCGCGACGCGTTTCCGCTCATCCGGGAGGTGATCACCGTCCCGGAATGGCGCGCGCTCTCCAAGGCCTCGGTGAAGGAACTTGCCTACAGCGACATCGCGCAGTTGGGGCCGTACGTCGTCGAGGGCGCCACCCCCGAGCAGGCGCGCCGGGTGCTGAGCGAATTGCCCGTGCCGCTGCGGCTCGTCCACCGCTTCTGGTGGAACCCGCGCTACCAGCGCGTGCGCCGCTGGGGGTGACGGCCGTCCCCGAGGCGCCGGCTTCAGTTCACCGGGGCCGGCTGCTGCGGTTGCTCGAAGAAGCCGTCGGCGCCGAGGGGGGTGCCCAGACGGGGCACGTACTCGGTGTGTGCGAGCTTGGCGACCAGGGTCGCGCGGCTGTTGACGCCGGTCTTGGCGAACACCGCCTTCAGATGGTCCTGCACGGTGTACGGGCTGATGCCCAGCGAGCGGGCGATCTCGTGACGGGTCTTGCCGGCGAGGAGCAAGGCGAGAACCTCGGATTCACGCCGCGTCAGTCCGTGTGCCGCCGCCACCAGGGTGACGATCTCGGGTAGCTGCGCCCGTTCCACGGTCATCAGCACCCGCCGGGGCGGATGCTCGCTGTCGAATCGTCCGACGCGGATCACGAGCCATTCCCCGTCGAGGGTACGGGCCCGCAGGACGGTGGCATCCGCCCCCGAGCGCCGCAGCCACAATGCTGCAGACACCGCGGGCGCACCGGTCTCGGGATTGCCGCGCGGGCCCCAGCCGAGTCGTTCGAAGTACTCGAGGGCGGAAGCGGTGACCGACTCGAACTCGTCGTCGGGTCCGACGATCGCCACCGCCGGGCCGTCCGGGCCCGGGGCCGGGACATGCGCGCTGCTACGGAACAACGTGGTGCGCAACCCTTCTCCGATGTCGACGAGGACAGCGCCCAGAGTGTCGAGTTCCTCGTCGGCGAACTCAGAACCCGGCCGCCTGGCCATCGTGCACGCGCCCCAGCACGCGCCGTCGCGACCGCGGAAGAGCATGCGGACTTCGTCGTGCAGGCCGCTCGGCGCGAGCAGGTCGGCGTAGTGGCGGCTGCTCGTCACATGGTCGCCCGTCACCTCCCGGAGGGTGCGGATGGGGACCGCCCGCCCCACCAGCGAGCCGAAGCGGCTCGGCTCCGGATCGGGACCGTACTCGAGTTCCAGGGCCGTCGCGTACACCCGCGGTGTCTCGTAGCCGCGAGTCGTCAGCGCGGTGGGGATCAGCACGGCGGGATCGATGGTGGCCAGGCAGACACCGTCGTAGGGCACCCGGGCGCGGATCGCGTCCAGGACGACCTCCCGGAACTCGGTCGAGTCCGTCGCCGCGGCGGCCGCATCGCGGATCGTGGATCTCAATCGGGCGCCGGCCAGTGCCGGGGTCACCCTGTCAGTATCGCGCCCGAACGCGCGCTCGGGAACCCTCCCGCAGATCCTTGCGCTCGGGCGGTGGCCTTGCTCAGGCGGTCGGCTCGCAGGCGCCGCGCAGGCTGCACGCCCCGCACGACGTGCCGCAGCCGGCGGTCTCGGCCGGCACGCTGGCGGCCGCGACGCGGGCACCGATGGAACCGCCGACACCGGCGGTGAAGAAGGCGGCGATACCGGCGCCCACGACGGCGATCAGGCCCGGGACAGTGTCGAGCGTGAGCGCGCCCACGCCGCCGAGGACGAGCAGGCCCGCCGCACCGAGCTGGCTGGGAGCGGCGACCTTGTTGGCCAGGGCGAACGTCTTATCGTCGCGCAGGGCCTCCGCAGTACGCACACCCGCCCAGCGGTTGCGCGGCAGCCGTCCGGTCAGACCCGCGGCGGCGACCCCGGCGACGACGAGAGCGAGCACGAACAGTACGAGGGCGACGATCAACACCCCTCGAGGATACGTGGGAGACGCAGCCGCTGGTCGGGCCGGGGCAGGCCACGCTCTACCCTGGTCGGAGGTAACCGACGTCAGCCAAGTAGATAGCGACCACCGTGACTCGTCCTGTGCAGCCCTCCACCTCGTCGTCCGACGCCACCCCGCAGCACCGATACACCGCCGATCTCGCCGGCCGGATCGAGCAGCGGTGGCAGGATCAGTGGCGCGAGCGTGGCACGTTCAACGCGCCGAACCCGGTCGGTCCGCTCGCCGGCGACGTCCCCGACGACAAGCTGTTCGTGCAGGACATGTTCCCCTACCCCTCGGGGTCCGGCCTGCACGTCGGGCATCCGCTCGGTTACATCGCCACCGACGTCTACGCCCGGTACCACCGCATGCTGGGCCACAACGTCCTGCACACGCTCGGCTACGACGCGTTCGGACTGCCGGCCGAGCAGTACGCGGTGCAGACCGGCACGCACCCGCGCACCACGACCGAGGCCAACATCGAGAACATGCAGCGGCAGCTGCGCCGGCTGGGGCTGGGCCACGACGAGCGCCGCTCGGTCGCGACGACGGACGTCGAGTTCTACCACTGGACCCAGTGGATCTTCCTGACCATCTACAACGCCTGGTACGACCCGGAGCAGAACCGGGCGCGCCGCATCGACGAGCTCGCCGCCGAGCTCGACGCCGGCACCCGCACGCTCGCGGACGGACGCGACTGGTCGTCGCTGTCGAAGGCCGAGCGGCTCGCCGCCCTCGACGAGTACCGGCTGGTGTACCGCTCGGACTCCCTCGTCAACTGGTGCCCGGGTCTGGGCACGGTGCTGGCCAACGAGGAGGTCACCGCCGACGGCCGCTCCGAGCGCGGCAACTTCCCGGTGTTCCGCAAGCACCTGCAGCAGTGGATGATGCGGATCACCGCCTACTCCGACCGGCTCATCGACGACCTCGAGTACCTGGACTGGCCCGAGAAGGTCAAGACCATGCAGCGCAACTGGATCGGGCGCTCGCACGGGGCGCAGGTGAAGTTCGCGGTGCGGGGCGCGGGCGATGCAAAGACCGGCCACGACATCGAGGTGTTCACCACCCGCCCCGACACCCTGTTCGGTGCCACCTACGTCACGCTGGCGCCCGAGCACGCGCTCGTCGACGAGATCGTCGCCGGTGCGTGGCCGGAGGGGGTCGACGAGCGCTGGACCGGTGGCGCTGCCACCCCGGCAGAGGCCGTCGCCGGCTACCGGGCATCCATCGCCGCGAAGTCGGATCTCGAGCGGCAGGAGAGCAAGGAGAAGACCGGCGTCTTCCTCGGCGCCTACGCCGTCAACCCGGTCAACGGGCAGTCGCTGCCGGTGTTCATCGCGGACTACGTGCTCACCGGGTACGGCACGGGCGCGATCATGGCCGTGCCCGGTCACGATCAGCGCGACTGGGAGTTCGCCACCGAGTTCGGTCTGCCGATCGTGGAAGTGATTGCGGGCGGTGACATCTCGCAAGAGGCGTACACCGGCGACGGAACCCTCGTGAACTCCGGTGAGCTGAACGGGCTGAGCGTCGCGGACGCGAAGAAGGCGATCATCGCGACGCTCGAGGAGTCCGGCGCGGGCACCGGCACCATCCAGTACAAGCTGCGGGACTGGCTGTTCGCGCGGCAGCGGTACTGGGGCGAGCCGTTCCCCGTCGTCTACGACGCCGACGGCAATCCGCACGCCCTGCCGGAATCGGCTCTGCCGGTGGAACTTCCGGACGTCGAGGACTACGCGCCGGTGTCGTTCGATCCCGAGGACGCGAGCTCGGAGCCGTCGCCGCCGCTGGCCAAGGCCGAGGAGTGGGTGAACGTCGAGCTCGACCTCGGTGACGGGCTGCAGCACTACACGCGCGACACCAACGTGATGCCGCAGTGGGCCGGCAGCTCGTGGTACCAGCTCCGCTACATCGATCCGACGAACAGCGACGAGTTCTGCGCCAAGGAGAACGAGGCGTACTGGACCGGTCCGCGTCCGCAGATCCACGGTCCGCACGACCCCGGCGGCGTCGACCTGTACGTCGGCGGTGTCGAGCACGCCGTGCTGCACCTGCTCTACGCGCGGTTCTGGCACAAGGTGCTGTTCGACCTCGGCTACGTCACGTCGTCCGAGCCGTACCGGCGTCTGTTCAACCAGGGCTACATCCAGGCGTACGCCTACACCGATTCGCGTGGCGTGTACGTGCCCGCCGAGGAGGTCGAGGAGCGCGACGGGAAGTTCCTCTACCAGGGCGAGGAAGTGCACCGCGAGTACGGCAAGATGGGCAAGTCCCTGAAGAACTCCGTCGGGCCGGACCAGATCTGCGACGACTACGGCGCCGACACGCTGCGGGTGTACGAGATGTCGATGGGCCCGCTGGACCAGTCCCGGCCGTGGGCGACCAAGGACGTCGTCGGCGCGCAGCGGTTCCTGCAGCGGGTGTGGCGAGCCGCGATCGACGAGGAGACCGGCACGCTGCGGGTCACCGACGCCGAGCCGACCGACGAGACCCTGCGCGCCCTCAACAAGGCGATCGCGGGTGTGTCCGACGACTACGCGGGCCTGCGCGACAACACTGCCATCGCCAAGCTGATCGAGTACACCAACCACCTCACCACGGCGTACCCGGACGGTGCGCCGCGGACGGCGGTGGAACCGCTCGTGCTCATGCTGGCGCCCGTCGCCCCGCACCTCGCCGAGGAACTGTGGTCCCGGCTCGGGCACACCGAGTCGCTCGCGCACGGCCCCTTCCCCGTCGCGGACGAGAAGTGGCTCGTCGAGGACACGGTCGAGTACCCGATCCAGGTCAACGGCAAGGTGCGCAGCCGCATCACCGTGCCGGCGGACGCGGCTCGGGAGGCGATCGAGGCCGCCGCCCTCGCGGACGAGAAGATCACCACTCTCCTCGAGGGCGCGGCGCCCCGGAAGGTGATCGTCGTGCCGGGCAAGATGGTGAACGTGGTGCGCTGACGCGCCGTGACGCGGTGCGCTGACGCGCTGTGACATGGTGTCCTTCCGGATCACCTCCGATCCGGAAGGACACCACGCACGAAATCGACCACGTCGTCGAGCACCTCGTCGCGGTTGGTCTCGTTGAAGATCTCGTGCCGCGCACCGGGATACACCTTCGACGTCGACCGCGGTCCGGCAAACGTGGCCCAGCCCTCGCGGCTGCCCGCGATCGGGACGAGCAGGTCGTCCTCGCCGTGCAGCCACAGCACGGGCACGTCGCCGACAGCACCGGCGGCGGTGATCGCGTCGAGACAGTACTGCAGCGCCTCGACGGTCGGCCGCTTGAACGGACCGTGCCACACGAGCGGATCCGCCACGTACGCGCGGCCCACCTCCGGATCGCGTGACAGCGTCGACGGGTCGAGGGGGGCGTCCGGGATCTCCTCCGCCGCGAGCATCGCTTCGAGCGCGGGCCAGCGGCCCAGCACCGGGCCGGACAGGACCACCGCGGCGAGTTCGGAGCCGTAGCGCTGCGCGTACCGGGCGGCGATCATCCCGCCCATCGAGTGCCCGACGAGCACCACGGGCAGGCCGGGATGCTCGCTGCGGGCTTTGGCGTGGAGCAGGCGGAAGTCGTCGACGACCCTCTCGAAATCCTCGATCAGGACGCGTTCGCCGTCGCTGAGCCCGTGCCCTGCATGGTCGACGGCGTAGACCACGGCACCGTCGGCGACCAGCCGGGTGGCCACGTACTCGTAGCGACCGGCGTGCTCGCCGTAGCCGTGGCACAGCAGCACGACGTACCGCGGGTGGTCGTGGTACCAGCACCGGGCGTCCAGGGTGCCGGCGTGCCCGGGCAGGGGGAAGGTGGTGGTCTCGCTCATCGAGGCTCCTCGTGGTGTGGCCGTGTGCCAGGACAGCCAAGCACTACCGGCGGCTCCGGCGCGGTATCCGCGCCGGGTGTCGGGCCTCGACGCCGGACGCTGTGACCGGGTCGGCCTCGCACGCGGGAACTCGTCCGCGGCCCGGTTCGTCGTATTCTGTGACAGGAATTCGTCGTCTATCGCAGAGAGAGCCATGAGACGCGCCAAGCGCAAACCTCGAAGACCCTCCCCGCCCCCGAGTGACGGCCCGCCCGTCACCGCTCATCGGAGCCGACCGTGCTGACCGCCCTCGGTATCGCACTCGGCATCCTCGTGGTCCTGGCCATCACGGCCCTGACCGGCTATTTCGTGGCCCAGGAATTCGCCTACATGGCGGTGGACCGGTCCCGGCTCAAGGCGCGTGCCGAAGCCGGTGACACTGCCGCTGCCCGCGCCCTGTCGGTCACCCGCCGCACCTCCTTCATGCTCTCCGGCGCTCAGCTGGGCATCACGGTCACCGGCCTGCTCGTCGGCTACGTCGCCGAACCGCTCATCGGCAGCGGCCTCGGCGAACTCCTCGGCGGTGTCGGGATCCCCACCGCAGTCGGAGTGGCGGTTGGCACGGTGCTGGCGGTGCTGTTCTCGACCGTGGTGCAGATGGTGTTCGGTGAGCTGTTCCCGAAGAACCTGGCCATCGCCCGGCCCGAGCCGGTCGCGCGGTGGCTGGCGCTGTCGACCACGCTGTATCTGAAACTGTTCGGCTGGCTGATCAAGTTGTTCGACGCCTCGTCGAACCTGCTGCTGCGCGCGCTGCGGATCGAACCGGTGCACGACGTGGAGCACTCGGCCACCGTCCGCGACCTCGAGCACATCGTGGCCGAATCCCGGGAGGCCGGCGAGCTGCCCAAGGAGTTGTCGACGCTGCTCGACCGGATCCTCGACTTCCCGACCCGCACCGCCGAGCACGCCATGATCCCGCGGGCGCGGGTGGACTACGTCCGGGCCGGGGAGCCGATCACGCAGGTGCTGACACGGATGAGCGCGGGGCACACCCGGTACCCGGTGGTCGGTGAGTCCGCCGACGATCTGCGCGGGGTCGTGCACCTGCACGATCTGCTCGCACGCGACACCTCGGCCGGGACGGCCGAGGTGGTGTGCCGGCCCGCGGTGATCGTGCCCACCACCCTGCCGCTGCCGGACGTGCTGGCCCGGCTCACCGAGGGGCACGAGGAGATGGCCCTGGTGGTCGACGAGTACGGCGGCTTCGCCGGCATCGTCACCGTCGAGGACATGGCCGAGGAACTCGTCGGGGAGATCGCCGACGAACACGACACCGCCGTCGAGACGCAGGTGATCACCCGTCAGGGTGAGGGTTGGGTGATCCGCGGCGACGTGCACCTCGACGAGGTCGCCCGCACCCTCGGCCACGAGCTGCCGGAGGGCGACTTCGAGACCCTCGCCGGGCTGGTTATCGCCGAGTTCGGCGGCCTGCCCGCCGTCGGCGACACCGTCGCGATCCCGCTCGAACCCGATCCGGCGGAGCTGGTGCACGGGAACTCGCCCCCGACGCGGACCCTGCTCGCGGAGGTCCGTGGGATCGACCGGCACGTGCCGGCGTCGGTGCTGGTGACCGTACGGACCGATCACGAGGTGAGCGACGATGAGTAACCCCTGGATCGTGCTCGCGGTGACGGTCGGCCTGATCGCGGCGAGTGCCTTCTTCGTCGCGGTGGAGTTCGCGCTCATCGCCGCGCGCCGGCACCGCCTCGAGGACGCCGCCCCGCACAGCCGCTCGGCCCGCGCGGCGTTGCGCAGCGCCTCGGAACTGTCGGTCCTGCTCGCCGGGTCCCAGCTCGGCATCACCGTGTGCACCCTGGCCCTCGGCGCGGTGACCAAGCCCGCCGTGCACCATTGGCTCACCCCGGCCTTCGAGAACTGGGGTGCGCCGCTGTGGCTGGCGGACGTCGCCGGGTTCGTCCTGGCGCTGATCATCGTGACGTTCCTGCATCTGGTGGTCGGCGAGATGGCCCCGAAGTCCTGGGCGATCGCGCACCCGGAGAAGTCGGCGACCCTGCTCGCGCTTCCGATGCGGGCGTTCATGTGGGTCACCCGCCCGGTGATCGTGCAGCTCAACCACCTGGCCAACTGGTGCCTGCGGCGGGTCGGGGTCGTCCCGGTCGACCAGGTCGGTACCGGACAGGACCCGGACGCGTTGCGGCACCTGGTCGAGCACTCGGCCACCGTGGGCACCCTCGACGAGCGCTACCACGGCCACCTGACCAGCGCCCTCGAACTCGAGGCGCTGACCGTCGGCGACATCGTCCGCCCCAACGCCCGCCCGAGCAGTGTCCGGCCCGACGCGGACGCCGCGCAGATCCAGGACACCGCCCGGCGCACCGGGCACCTGCGCCTGCTCGTGCGCGGCAACGGACATGTGGACGGGGTGGTGCACGTGCGGGACAGTCTGCACGCCGCGGCGGGGATCACCGCCGCCGAGTTGATGCGCCCGGCGCTGACGCTCGAGGCGACGGTTCCGGTGTACGAGGCGCTGCGCACCATGCGCGAGACCCGCAACCACCTGGCCACCGTCACCGACGACGGACAGGTGGTCGGGTTGATCACCCTCGCCGACGTCCTCGAACGGCTGCTGCCGACCGTCGACGCGGGGGCCTGAGCCGTTCCGGGCCCCTGAGCCGTTCCGGGCCCCTGAGCCGTTCCGGGCCCACAGCCGCGAGGCAGCGGCGCACGCCGGGCATTCCCAGTCCCGGCGTGCGCTGCTAACCTCCATTGCTAGAACGCGTTCTAGCAATGGAGGTTTCCGCATGGCCCCCACTCCCGCCGCGATCCGCGCCACCGTCGAGTCCTACATCCGGTCGGTGGCGAAAGGGACCACCGACGAGGTGCTCGCCCTCTACGCTCCCGGAGCCACGGTCGAGGACCCGGTGGGCACCGACGTGCGCACCACCGAGGAGTCCCTGCGCGAGTTCTACGCGATGATCGAGCCGCTCACCCAGACCGGCGAGCTGCTCACCCTGAAGATCGCCGGCGGCAACGTCGCCTTTCTCTTCCGGCTGACCACGCATCTCGGCGAGCAGGACCTCGTCATGGAGGTCGTCGATGTCATGACGTTCGACGACGACGCCCGGATCACCAGCATGAAGGCCTACTGGAGCCAGGAGGACATGCAGACCGTCCCCGCCTCCTGAGCTGTTTCACGTGGAACATCCGCCCCTAGGCGCGGCCGGTGTCCGAATAGTCGGGGCTCTCCTAGACTGGAAGTCGTATTTCGCGTCTTCCCGATGAGGTGACACGACATGGCCGACGGTCCCGGGTGGCCGCCATGACCGCGCTCGCCGACATCCTCCTGGTCCTGGTGTTCGTCCTGATCGGCGGCGTCTTCGCCGGCACCGAGCTGGCCCTCGTGTCTCTGCGGGAGAGCCAGATCCGTGCGCTCGAGGAGCGGGGCCGGCGGGGTCGCCGGACGGCCGAGCTGGCGAAGAACCCCAACCGCTTCCTGTCCGCGGTGCAGATCGGCGTCACCGTGGCCGGGTTCTTCTCCGCCGCCTACGGTGCCTCCACTATCGCCCCCGATCTCGTCCCGACGCTCGAATCGTGGGGGCTGCCCGCCGCAGCGGCGAGCGCCGTCGCCTTGACGGGCACCACGCTGGTGATCGCCTACCTCTCCCTGGTCCTCGGTGAACTCGTCCCCAAGCGCATCGCTCTGCAACGGTCCACCGGGGTGTCGTTGCTGACCGCACCGGCCCTGGACCGGTTCGCCACCCTGATGCGACCGGTGATCTGGCTGTTGTCGGTCTCCACGGACGGGCTCGTCCGGCTGCTCGGAGCCGATCCGGCGCGCCGGACCGAGGAGATCACCCACGAGGAGTTGCGCGATCTGTTGCTCAGTCATTCGGCGGTGCCGGAGGACGAGCGCACGGTGCTCGCCGAGGTGTTCGACGCCGGACAGCGATCGCTGCTCGAGGTGATGCGCCCGCGCACCGAGGTCGACTTCCTGCCCGCCGACACCCCGCTCCCGGCGGCGTGCGAACAGGCACTGGCAGGCGCGCACAGCCGGTATCCGGTCGTCGGCACGTCGCTCGACGACGTCGTGGGCTTCGTGCACCTGCGTGACCTGCTGCTCGCCGATCCGGCGACCGCCCCGACCGTCGCCGACGTGTGCCGGCCCATCCTCTCGCTGCCCGCCTCCAAACCGGCGCTCGCGACACTGTCGCTGATGCGACACACCAACGACCAGATCGTCCAAGTCGTCGACGAGTACGGCGGCACCGCCGGAATCGCGACACTCGAAGACATCGTCGAGGAGATCGTCGGCGAGATCGGCGACGAATTCGAACCCACCCAGCAGGCTGCGCCCCCGTCCGCGCCGGCGCAGGCCGGCACGCAGCAGGTGGACGGTCTGCTGATCGTCGAGGACTTCGAACGCGCCACCGGGATCGGGCTGCCGAAGGGCCCCTACGAGACCGTCGCGGGGTGCGTGGTCCACCGTCTCCAGCGGCTGCCACGACTCGGCGACAGCATCACCCTCGACGGTCACCGTCTCACCGTGAGCGAACTGGACGGCCACAGGATCGCCCGCGTGCGCCTGACGTCCGACGGCTGAAGCCGACCGAAAGCACCCGAGGCGCGGAGGGGTTCCGCCTACCATGGGCGGGTGGCCGCCGGCACCGCTGCGCGCGGATTCGGGATGGTACTCGCGCTGACTGCGCTCGCCGTGGGGGGATGCTCCACGGACGGTCCGTCGCGGACCGAGCTGGTTCGCCTGGACCTGGCGACCTCGCGGGGCGAGCATCCGTGGAGCGGTCTGCTCCTGCCGGATCAGGTGCCGGTCGCCGTTCCACCGGCACCGCAGGCCGAGCTTCCCGTGCCCGACGGTGGCCCGGTGACGGTGTCCGGGGACCGGACCGGGCTCTACGGCGGCAGCCTCGAACGTGAGCTGTGCGACCGGGAGCGGCTCGCCGGCACGCTCGAGCAGGACCCGGTCAAGCGGGAGGCCTGGCTCGACGTGTTCGACATCGCCGACGCCCGCGGATACCTGCGCACCCTGACACCGGTGCTGCTGCGGGCGGACACCCGGGTCACCGATCACGAGTACCGCGAGGGACGTGCGGTGCCCGTGCAGTCGGTCCTCGAGACCGGAACCGTCGTGCTGGTCGACGACCGGGGAGTGCCCCGCGTGCGATGTGCGCCGGGCAGTCCCCTGCTCTCCCCCGTTCTGTCCTCGGGTCAGGAGATCGAAGGGGAACGCTGGTCCGGCCTCGACGAGGAGCGGTTGTTCGTCGTGCAGCCGGGAGCCGTGCCGGTCGGCGAACTGACCGTCGTCGACGTCACCACCGGGAATCTGCTGGCGGTGCCCATCGGTGCCGGTCCCAAGCAGCCGGCGCCCGGGGCTGCCGACCCGCTACCGCCGCCCGCACCGGAACCGGCACCCGTACCGCCGGCGCCGGACGCGGAGATCGCAGCGCCCGCGCCGCGGGCACCGGCGCCGCCACCGCCTCCACCGCCGCCTCCACCGCCGCCTCCACCGCCGCCACCCCCACCACCTCCCCCACCGCCTGCGCCGGAGCCACCTCCTCCGGCACCGGCCCCTGCCCCGGTACCGGCCCCTGCCCCACCGCCGCCACCCCAGATCCGAATCCAGTTGCCGAACGGGGCGCCGGTCGTGATTCCACTGCCGTTCTGACGCCGACCCTGTCGTTCCGGCGCCGACGGCGCGGCCGCTGTCGTTCCTGCGCCGACGGCTAGCGGGGCCGCAGTACGATCTCGGTCGGGTGCGCGTCCGACGGGGTCCGAACGGCCTGCCCCACCGCCAGTGCCACGGTCGACGCCTTCAGGAAGCGCTCCGGCTCGTAGCTTCGGCCCTCGCTCGCAACGATCGCACGCTGCATGTCGGTGTCGATCCGGCCCGGATGCACCGACGTCACCCGCAGCGCCGGCTCCTCCTGCCGCAGAACGTCGGCGAAGGCCCGCAACGCGAACTTGCTGGCGGCGTATGCGCCCCAGCCGGCCTTCGCGTTCAGCCCGGCCCCCGAATTGAGCAGCACGACATGGCCTTTCGCAGCCCGCAGCGCCGGCAGGAGCAGCCGCGTCAGCTCCACCACCGCCACCACGTTCGCCTCGAACATCTCCCGCCACTGCGCGATTCCGCCGTCGGCGATCGTCCCGAGTTCGGCGAGCCCCGCGTTGTGCACCAGCACGTCCAACCGGTCGATTCCCGAGCAGGCCGCAGCCACCGCCTCGTGGTCGAGCAGGTCGACCGGCCACGGGGCCGCCTGCGGAAGCTCCGCGCAGATCGCCCGGAGCGACTCCGCGCGGCGGCCGCCGAGCAGCAGGTCGTGACTGGGGGCGAGTTCCCGGGCGATGGCGGCGCCGACGCCGCGGCTGCCACCGGTGATCAGGGCTGAAGGTCGCATGCGACGACCCTAGGCGAGGATCCCCGCCGACGCCTCGCCCGCGGTCGCCGTCACGCGCGGAGGGCGCGGAAAATGCATCTCCACAAGTGCTTTCGGACGAGACAGCACATACTCACGCAGGACGTTGCGCACCCGGGTGCGCAGCCGGCAGTCGCACTCCGCGATCACCCCGGCCATGTCGATCCCCGCCCGCCTCCCCAGCGCGACGGCCCGCGGCAGATGGAATCCCTGGGTGGCGATCACCGCCGTCGTCACCCCGTAGACCTGCGCGGCGCGCAGGCAGGTGTCGTACGTGTCGAGCCCGTACGGGTCGGTGGCGATGACTTCCCGTCCCACGCCGTGCGCCACCAGATAACCGGTCATCGCCGCGATCTCGTCCCCGGAGCGGCCTGCCGCGTCGCCCGAGACGAGTACGCGGCACGCGCGGCCGTCCGCGAGCAGCGCGACAGCCACGTCGAGGCGTCCGCGCAGCATCGCCATGGGCCATCCGTTCCGGACGCGGGCACCCGGCACGATCACCACCGGCGCGCTCGGCGCATCGGCGACGGTGTACAACCGCCCGGCCGCGGGCGTCGCGACCCGGGCCGCGACGCCGGCCAGTACCAGCGTCCCGCCGGCCACCCCCATCGCGGTTCCGGTCAGTGTCCGTCGCCACCTCGCATTTGTGCGCATGCGCCCCACGCTACGGACCACCGTGGCCAGAATGGACGCATGGACCCGGTGGACGCCCTGCGGGAGGTCGCGTTCTGGCTCGAACGCGACCGCGCCGAGAGCTACCGCGTGAAGGCGTACCGCCACGCCGCCGACATCGTCGCCCGGCTCGACCCGGACCAACGTGCCGCGCGGCGCCGGGCGGACAGCTGGACGGCCCTGCCCGGAATCGGGCCGAAGACCGCCACCGTGATCCGCGAATCCTTCGACGGCGTCCCCGCCTACCTGCGGCAACTGCGCGAGGAGGCCGAGCCGATCGGCCGCGGCGGCGCGGGCCTGCTCGAGGCTCTGCAGGGCGATCTCCACGTGCACTCGGACTGGTCGGACGGCGGCAGCCCGATCGCCGAGATGATGCGGACCGCCGCAGCGCTCGGACGCCGGTACTGCGCGCTGACCGACCACTCACCCCGGCTGAAGGTGGCCAACGGTCTCACCGCCGAGCGGCTGCGCAACCAGCTGGGAGTCGTCGCCGATCTCAATCGGGTCTTCGCCGACAGCGGCAGCTCCTTCCGCATTCTCACCGGGATCGAGGTGGACATCCTCGACGACGGCACGCTCGACCAGGACGAGGGACTGTTGGCCGAACTCGACGTCGTGGTGGCCAGCGTGCACTCGAATCTGCGGGCCGACCGGTCGATCCTGACGAAGCGGATGCTGAAGGCGGTGCAGAATCCGCACGTCGACGTGCTCGGGCACTGCACGGGCCGGCTGGTGCAGGGCGGTCGCGGCACCCGCCCGGAGTCGCGTTTCGACGCCGAGGCGGTGTTCTCGGCGTGCCGCGATCACGGCACGGCGGTGGAGATCAACGCCCGCCCCGAGCGGCAGGACCCGCCGGAGCGGCTGATCGACCTGGCGCTGAATCTCGGCTGCCGCTTCGCGATCGACACCGACGCGCACGCGCCCGGACAGCTGGACTGGATCGGGTACGGCTGTGAACGTGCCGCCGAACGCGGGGTGGAACCCGAGGACGTGGTCAACGCCTGGCCGGTCGAGGACCTGCTCGCCTGGACCGCGGGCCGGTCCCGGTGACGAGGTCAGCCGGCCGCGACTTCGCCGCCCGGGCGGCACTCGGCGTCGAGGAGGACGCGGGCGTCGGCGGCGAACCGGCGGACCTGCGCGTCGGTCCACACCTGGGCGGGCACGCCGCCGCCGAGCAGTTCGCGGGCGAGTGCCGGTGACTCGCCGAGCGGTGCGTCGCTACCGGCGATGACGATGTTGCCGTAGCGCCGGCCCTTGAGCATCGCGGGATCGGCGATGATCGCGGTGTGCGCGAAGACGCTGCCGATGGTGGCTGCTTCCCGCCGGGCGGTGGTCAGATCCCGGGTGTCACCGCAGTTGACGACGTAGACACCGCCCGCATCGAGGACCCGGCGGGCGTGCCGGGTGAACTCGACGGTGGTCAGCGCGACGGGCGTGCGGTTGATCGCGAAGACGTCGCGGATGATCACGTCGCGGGTCGCGTCGGTCAGGGAGGTCAGGACCGCGCGGGCCTCCCCCACCCGAATCCGCAGCAGCGGGGCGCGGGGCAGGTCGAACCAGTCCCGCACCAATTCGGCGAGCCGGCCGTCGATCTCGACCACCACCTGCCGCGCGTCCGGGTAGGTGGCGGCGAGGTAGCGGGCCATCGTGCAGGCTCCGCCGCCGAGGTGCAGGACCCGCAGCCGTTCGTCGCGCGGCCGTTGCGACTCGAGCAGGTGAGCGATCCACCGCATGTACTCGAACTCGAGCAGCGTGGGATCGGTGAGATCGATATGGGAGCTGGGCACGCCGTTGACCTCGAGCACCCAGCCGTCGGGCCGGTACCGATCCTTGACGAGTTCACAGGTGCCGGTGTCGATGTCGTGGATGCCCTCGGCCGGACCGCGACCGGACCCCGCCGCGGCCCGACGCTCCCGCTGCCTGCCCATGGGATCGAGGGTAGCCGGACCGCCGGGAACCGTCGGGGCCCGGCCGGCAGGTCCGGCTGACCGACTGTGCAGCTACGACCAGCGGGTCGGCACGATGGTTCTGCGGCTCGTAGCGCCGACCGCGACCGTTCCGACGGCCGCCGCGACGATCAGCAGCACGGCCGGGACCGGCGACAGCCACCACGGGGAGGCGAGCAGCACCGCCAGCACCAGCATCGCGACCAGCAGGGCCGTCGGGTCGGGCCGGGTACGGGTCTCGCCGAGCGTCGCGTACCGGCGGAACCGGCGTCCGTCCTCCATGTCAGCGCGTCCCCTCGAGCGCGCGGGCGGTCTGGGCGTGCGAACCCCAGCCTACGTGGGCCTCGGAGCGCATCTTCTCGCTCATGTGCGGGTAGTGCAGCTCGAACGCGGGCCGCTCGGAGCGGATGCGCGGCAGCTCGTAGAAGTTGTGCCGCGGCGGCGGGCAGCTCGTCGCCCACTCGAGGGAGTTGCCGTAGCCCCACGGGTCGTCGACGGTGACGACCTGCCCGTACCGGTAGCTCTTGAACACGTTCCACAGGAACGGCAGGGTCGAGGCGCCGAGCACGAAGGCACCGATGGTCGAGACGATGTTCAAGGTGGTGAACCCGTCCGACGGCAGGTAGTCGGCGTAGCGACGCGGCATGCCCTCGTTGCCCACCCAGTGCTGCACCAGGAACGTGGTGTGGAAACCGAGGAAGGTCAGCCAGAAGTGCCACTTGGCGAGGCGGTCGTCGAGCATGCGCCCGGTCATCTTCGGGAACCAGAAGTAGATG
>NZ_JAUIZP010000066.1:0-14570 GCF_041414735.1 Rhodococcus sp. GXMU-t2271 | reverse complement strand
ACGATCGCCTCCGCCCGAACGCTTCCGAGGTGCCTCAGGAAACGAGATTGGCTGCAGCCCATTTCATGTGGGAGCGCACGGTGGCGGCTGCTTCGTCGGAGTCGCCAGTTTCGATGGCGTCGACGATGGCGCTGTGCCGTCCGACGTCCATGTTGCCGACAGCCTTTTCCAGCCCGGCGAACATGATGGACATGCGGATCGACCCTTCGAGGGACTGCCACGAGTGCATCAGCGTTTCGTTGCCGGTCAGCCGGCAGAGGATGCGGTGGAAGTTCAGATCTGCCTCGATGCGGGCCTCGAGATCGTGCTCGGCACGCGCCATCACGTCGAGCGCCTCACGCAGGGCCGGGACCACGGTCGAGCGGTCGGGTAGCTCCGCGAGCTCCCGGACCGCGAGGGCCTCGAGGGCCGCGCGGACGGCGAAGATGTCGCGGATCTCCTTGGCGTCGAGATGGCGGACGTAGAGCCGGCCCCGCGCACCAGCGGAGATCAGCCCTTCCTGCTGAAGCTGGCGCATGGCCTCACGCAGGGTGCCGCGACTGATCTGGAGCATCTCGGACAGCTCGGTTTCGACGAGCGGACTGCTCGGGGCGAGGGCGCCGCTGGTGATGGCGCTGCGCAGGGCCGCGACGGCCTGCTGGCGCAGACTGGTCTTCTCCAGTCCGAGCAGCGCGGCGGGTTGTGCGGCCATTGATGCCTCCAGGCGGTGTCAGCGGGCAACTGTCGACAACAGTCTGTCGACAATGATACGGGCCCGCACCGACGACGGTGCGGGCCCGCTCACTCGGAGCGCCGACTCAGCCCAGCTCGGCCAGGACGCGGGCGACGATCCGGTCGGTGCTCAGACCGTAACGATCGTGCAGCGTCGGCAGAGCGCCGGCGTCGAGGAAGCGGTCGGGCAGCGCGATCGGTGTGATCTTCCGCCCGAGGCCCACACCCACGGCGGCGGCAGCCACCGTCTCGAACAGCCCCCCGACGACGGTGTGGTTCTCGAGAGTGACAGCGAGGCGGTCCGTGTCGATCTCGGCGAGCACGGTGGCGGCGTCGAACGGCTTGATCGTCGGGGTGTGGACCACGGCGACGTCGACGTTGTGCCGGGACAGCTCCTGGGCGGCCTGCAGGGCCCGCATCGTCATCAGGCCGCTGGTGACGAAGACGACGTCGTTGCCGTCGCGCAGTACCTTGGCCTTCCCCAGTTCGAAGCTGTAGCCGTACTCGTCGAGGACGGTGGCGACCTTGCCGCGGAGCAAGCGCAGATAGGTCGGTCCCGGGCAGGCGGCCAGCTGCGGGACCGCTTGCTCGATGTCTACCGAATCGCACGGGTCGACGATCGTCAGGTTCGGCATGCCGCGGAAGATGGCGATGTCCTCGGTGGCCTGGTGGCTGGGGCCGTAGCCGGTGGTCAGGCCCGGCAGACCGCCGACGATGTTGACGTTCAGATTCGGTTCGGCGATGTCCAGGCACAGGAAGTCGTAGGCGCGACGGGCAGCGAACACCGAGTAGGTCGAAGCGAACGGCACCAGTCCCGTTTCCGCCATGCCGGCGGCGGCACCGAACAGCAGTTGTTCGGCCATGCCCATCTGGAAGAAGCGGTCGGGGAAGGCCTCGGCGAAGATGTGCATGTCGGTGTACTTGGCCAGATCCGCGGACAGCCCGACGATCTTGTCGTTCGACTGCGCCGCCGCGACCAGTGCGTGGCCGAAGGGTGCGGCGGTCGTCTTCTGGCCGGGATCGACGAAGGAGGCGATCATCGCCGAGGTCTTGAGTTTGGGAGCGGTGGTGGTCATCGAGCATCCTCGAGGTCGTATCCGGCGGTCAACTGGTCGCGGCAGATCTGCCATTCGTGCTCGTCGATCCGCATGAAGTGCGCCTTCTCCCTGGTTTCCAGCAACGGCACCCCCTTGCCGACACGCGTGTCGCAAAGGACGACCGCCGGCGCGCCATGTGCGGCGGCACCGTCCACGGCATCGTCGAAGGCACCGAGCAGGGCGTCGGTGTCGTTGCCGTCGACGCGGTAGGTGCGCCAACCGCAGGCGGTCCACTTGTCGTGCACGGGTTCGGTGCCGAGCACCCCGGCGGTCGCGCCGTCGGCCTGCAGAGCGTTGATGTCGACCATCGCGATCAGGTTGCCGAGCTGGTGGTGGTGCGCGCTCATCGCCGCTTCCCACGTCGAGCCTTCGTCGAGTTCCCCGTCGGACAGGAAGTTGAACACCCGCGCCTGCGAGTCCTGGTGGCGCAGACCCAGGGCCATTCCCACGGCGACGGGGAGACCGTGCCCGAGCGAACCCCCGGAGATCTCCATGCCCGGGGTGTAGGAGGACATCCCCGACATCGGGAGGCGGGAATCGTCCGAGCCGTACGTCAGCAGTTCCTCACGCGGGATGGTTCCGGCCTCGGCGAGCGCTGCGTAGAGCCCGATGGCGTAGTGGCCGGTCGAGAGCAGGAACCGGTCGCGGCCGACCCAGTCGGGGTCGTCGGCCCGAAACCGCAGGTGTGCGGCGTAGACGGTGGCCAGGATGTCGGCCGCGCCGAGAGCCTGTCCGACATAGCCCTGACCCTGTTCCTGGCCCATGTCGAGCACGTTGTGCCTGAGGCGGTAGGCGAACTCGTCGACGGCGGCGAGGCGACGGTCGCGAGGGAGGGCGCCGACGTGCGCAGTGGTGGTCACAACAGTTCCTTTTCCTTGGTGTTCGAGGCCGTTCCGGCGTGGCGGTGCGGCGTTGCGTCGCCGTGGCCGGAGGCGTGTTCTTCTGAGCGCGTGGCCTCGTCGGCGAGCCGGCGCTCGGTAGCGCCCCACGTCTCCCGGGTGAACCAGGCTGTGATCAAGCCGATCAGTCCGAAGGCACTGAACAACAGGGCCGGGCCGACCCAGCCGAGGGAGACGTAGAGCAGAGTGGTGACGAACGGGGTGAAGCCGGAGACCATGGCCGAGATCTGGTAGGCCAGGGAAGCGCCCGAGGCGCGCCGCGCCGCCTGGAACAGTTCGGGGAACCAGGCACCCTGCGCGCCGGCGAGAGCGTTCTGGCACACCGCGTAGGCGACGACGATCGTCGCGACGATCAGGATGAACAGGCCGGTGTTGACCAACAGGAACATCGGCATGCCGAACAAGGCGGCGAAGGCGCACACGCCCAGGTACACCGGGCGGCGTCCGATGCGGTCCGTCAGGGCGGCCCAGGCGAAGGTGGCAACGATGCCGATCGCGGAGGCGATGCACAGCGCCAGCAGTGTTTCGGATTTTCCGGCCAGGTCGTTGGTGTGCAGATACGAGATCATGTAGGTGATCGAGACCGCGTATCCGGCGGTTTCGGCGACTCGCAGTCCGATGCCGCGCAGGATGTCGCGCCAGTCCTTCTTGATCGACTCGAGTACCGGGGAGGCTGCGATCTCACCGCTGTCCTTGACGTCTTCGAAGACCGGGGACTCGGGCACCTTGGACCGGATGATCAGGCCGACGGCAACCAGGACGATGCTGGCGAGGAACGGCACGCGCCACGCCCAGTCACCACCCAGGTGCACGCTGAAGAGGAAGACGAGATTCGCCAGCAACAGCCCGACCGGGAAACCGGCCTGGACGATGCCGGTATAGCGGCCCTTCGCCTTCCAGGGGGCGTGTTCGTAGCTCATCAGGATCGCCCCGCCCCACTCGGCGCCGAAGGCCAGACCCTGGACGATCCGCACGGTCACCAGCAGGGCCGGCGCGACGAGTCCGACCTGGGTGTAGGTCGGCAGCAGCCCGATCGCGAAGGTGGCCAGGCCCATGACGATGAGGGAGGCGACCAGGACGGGTTTGCGGCCGATCTTGTCGCCGAGGTGCCCGCCGAGGATGCCCCCGAGGGGCCTGGCCGCGAATCCGACACCGAGGGTGGCGAAGGCGGCGAGGGTACCGATGACCGGATCGCCGCTGGGAAAGAAGGCGGTACCGAAGTACAGGGCTGCGGCGGTGCCGAAGCCGATGAAGTCGTAGGTCTCGATGACCGCCCCTACCGAGGAGCCGATCGCGACGCGTTTGGCGTCTTTCGTGCCGTGGACGGGACCGCGCATCCGGAGAGCATCGGTGCTCATGAACATCTCCTCTTCGAACCGGGAGGACCGGTAGGGGGATCGGGAACGTGGATGTCGACTGTCAACAGTGTGCACCGAGTGTGACCCCCACCACCAGTCCATGTCAACCGTCAATGTTCGACCGTTGACTGTTGACAGTCAATCGTTCTACCGTGGTCTGCATCACCTCGTTCCTTCGAAGGAGTCCTCGTGGTCCACGACCGGCTCGGCTGTTCATCGATCAGCTTCCGCCACCTCGCCCTGAGCGAGGCCCTCTCGACCATCTCCGGCCTCGGGTTCGCCGAGATCGATCTCGGCGCCCTACCCGGAGTGTGCGACCACGTTCCCTTCGGCCTCGACGCCCCCGGCGTCGAGCAGGTGATCGAGGAAGTGGCCGCATCCGGACTGCGCGTGCGCAGCGTCAACGGCGACATCGGCGACCTCAACCTGCCACCGACTCCCGCCCAGCGCGACGAGCGGAAACGCCATCTCGATCAGTTGCTCGCCCTCGCTGCCGGCGTCGAGGCGCGGGCGCTGGTCCTGCCGTGCGGAGCCCTCGACCACACCCCGGTCCGATCACTCGACGAGGATCTCGATGTCGTTGCCGCCCAACTGGAGTGGGCAGCCGAGACCGCCCGGGTCTTCGGGGTGGCCCTGTGGACGGAGTCGTTGCACGTGCACCGCCTGTGCTGCGATATCGCCCGTGCCACGCAGCTGACCGCCAGACTCTCGCCCGAGATCGGGATTGTGATGGATTTCAGTCACATCGTCGCCTCCGGCGGCGACCCGGTCGACTTCGTCCACCTGTTCGGCCGGCGCATCTCCCACGTACATCTGCGCGATGCCGTCCCCGGGAACATCAATCTCAGCCTCGGAAACGGTGCCGCCGACTTCGCCGCCGGCATCGAGGCCCTTGCCGACTTCGGTTACGCCGGCCACTTCAGCCTCGAACTCGAAACCCGCGACGTCACCCACGATCGACGCCCGGACAGCACCGCCCGGGCCGCCCGCTTCATTTCCCCGCTCATCCCCTGACCCAGCCATCGAAGGAGAACCATGTCTTCCACCCAGCGCACCGCCGTCGTCACCGGCGCCACCTCCGAGCGCGGTATCGGCCTCGCCACCGCCCGCCGCTACGCCGAGGACGGCTGGGCCGTCGTCGTTCTCGATCTGAACGGCGAGAAGTCCGCCAAGGTCGCAGCGGAGATCGGCAGCGAATACTCCGTTCCGGCGTTCGGCCACGAGATCGACGTCGCAGACGAATCGTCCGTCCGGCGCGCGCACGACGCCGTCGCCGCCGAAGTGGCCGCCGGCACCCTCCCGCCCGTCGGGGCCCTGGCCAACATCGCCGGAATCACCTCGCCGGTGCCGTTCCTCGACACCACCCTCGAACTGTGGAACAAGGTCATGGCCGTCAATGCCACCGGCACCTACCTGGTCACCCGCGCCTTCCTCCCGGCGATGATCGACAACGGCTGGGGCCGGATCGTGAACATGTCCTCCGTTTCCGCGCAGCGCGGCGGCGGTGTCTTCGGCAAGGTCCCCTACTCGTCTGCCAAGGCGGCCGTCCTCGGCTTCACCAAGTCCCTCGCCCGCGAGCTCGGTGACACCGGGGTGACCGTCAATGCCGTCACCCCCGGAGCAGTCGACACCGGAATCCGCGTCGGCAGCACCCCCGAACAGGAAGCCGCCATCTGCCGCGACATCCCGCTCGGGCGCACCGCCACCACCCGCGAGGTGGCCTCGGTCATCACGTTCCTCTCCTCCGAGGACGCCGCCTACCTGACCGGCACCACCGTCGACATCAACGGCGGCAGCCACATGCACTGATCACGCCAGGCCACTCGCAGCGGGGCACTGCACTCCGATACCCCGCCTCCTTGTCACCCGAGCGACGAAGAGCCATGAACGCACCTTTTCACTTCACGTCCATTTCTCCGACTCGGTCGGGTGCAACCCGATGGGAGTGGCAGTCACGCGCCGATTGCCGTCTCGTCGACCCGTCCGTCTTCTATCCGCCCGATCACGAAACACGCGGGGTTCGGCTGCGGCGCGAACGGATTGCAAGACAGATCTGCACAACCTGCCCCGTCCGGATCCCATGCCTGAATTTCGCACTCGACACCGATGAAGGACATGGGATCTGGGGCGGGACCTCCGAAGCAGAACGCCGCAAGCACGCAGTCCGGGACGGTTCCGACAGCGGTCGATCCGACCTCCGCCGACACACCGAGCTCACCCGAGACGATCCCGGCGTCGGCACCCGCGAATCTAGGGGGCCGGAGCGGCAGTCTTCGCACGGGACCGCGGCTTCCTGGCGGACTTCTCCGTCACGATCCCCGGCAGCAGGAAATTGGTGAGCATCCGCCGGTTCTCCGGGTCGCCTTCGGAGCTGAAGTCCATCCGCCCCACGAGGATGAGCTGCACCAGTGCGATCCACTGGCAGATCTCCTCGTCGGTGAGGCCGTTGCGGATTTCACCCCGTTCGCGGGCCTCTTCGAGCAATGGAGCCCACATTTCCTGTGTGAGCCTGGCCGCCAGGCCGCTGCTTCCGACCAGCGCTGTCGCCAGGTCCATGTGCTCGGGACTGACGATCAGCCGGATGATCGGATCGTGGCGACCACGATCGACGAGGAAGATCAAGCCGTCGACGATCTGCTCCGCAAAAGTCTCCCGCTCACGCAGGAAGTCTCGGGCTTTGTCGAACAGTCGGCGTGACCGCACTTCGATCAGCGCCGTGATCAGGGTGTCACGGTCCCCGAAGTAGCGGTACACCGTCGGCCGCGAAACACCGGCCTCTTTGGCGATGTCGTCCATCGTCGTCTTCGTCAGCCCGTACCGCTGGAACATCGATTCGGCAGCCTTCAAGATCTGGCCGCGCGCCACCTCGGCGTCGTCGCTGAGGACATTCACCCGCCGTCGCGCCATTCGTCACTCCTGAAGTCGCCCTCGCCGTATCCGTACGGGCAATGATACAAGTGCTGACCTTTGTCAAATACTCGACCCGTCAGGACGGCAAGGACGATCGACCACGACTTCCGGGTTACTCGAACAGGTCCGGTAGCCCGTCCGACACGCGATCCGAAAACTCCGGTGCACGTTTTTCGAGGAAGGCGGCGACCCCTTCGCGCACGTCGTCGGAGACACCCCGCACGTAGATGCCGACGGACTCGGCGCGGTGCGCGACTTCGGGGCTGGAGGCTCCGAGCATCTGCCACATCAGCCGCCGTGTCAGTGCTGCGGAGACAGGGGCCGTGCCGGATACGAGTTCCCGAGCAATCTCGATGGCCCGAGCCGACACCTGATCCGCCGGCACGAGTTCACGTACCAATCCGCGTTCGAGAGCTTCGGTGGCCGGCACCATCTTTCCCCCGACCGCCCATTCGACGGCGGTGGAGATTCCGACCGCCCGCGGGAGGAACCACGTCGAGCATGCCTCCGGCACCAAGCCGCGGCGAGTGAACACGAATCCGAACTTGGCCGTGTCCGAGGCGATGCGGATATCGGCCGGAAGTGTCATCGTGACACCGACGCCTGCTGCGGGGCCGTTGATTGCTGCGATCACCGGCTTCAGGGAACGGTAGATCCGCAGCGTTACCTGTCCCCCCGTGTCGGCGGGGGCTCCGCCGGTCGCCGGGTCCTCGCCGAGGACGAACGTGTCGCCGCCTGCGGCGAGATCAGCCCCCGCACAGAACGCCCGGCCGGTTCCGGTGAGCACGACCGCGCGCACCTCGTCGTCGGTGTCGGTCTCGTCGAAGATCTCGATGAGCCGGTAGCACATCGCGTCGGTGAACGCATTGAGCCGATCGGGACGGTTCAAGCGTACGACGGCGATTTCTCCGTGCCGCTCGAGGACTATCGAGTCATCGGTTCCGGTCCGAGCCACGGGGGCTCCTCTCTGCGCGACGGGTGTGTCAGCGCACCTTGTCGAATCGTTCGGAGACGTCGCGATACTCGGACCGGATCGCCGTCTTCGACAGCTTGCCACTGGGAAGCCGCGGGAGCGGCTCGTCGCGGATCACGACATAACGGGGCACTTTGTAGTCGGCCATGAGACGGTCGCAGTGCTCGACGATGCTCGCCTCGTCCACGCCGTCCTTCACCGTGACGATCGCCGCGGGGGTCTCGCCGAAGCGCTCGTCGGACGCGGCGATGACGGCGACCTCCTCGACCCCCGGGATCTCGCTGATGACCCGCTCGATCTCGACGGGCGAGACGTTGATGCCGCCGGTGATGATGAGATCCTTCAGACGATCGACGAACTTGACGCGCCCGCCCTCGTCGAGGGTGCCCAGGTCCCCGCTGTGCAGCCAGCCGTCGCGCAGCGCGGACGCCGTGGACTCCGGATCGTTCCAGTAGCCCGGGGACACGCCGGGCCCCCGCAGCAGGATCTCCCCCTCTTCGCCGGGAGCGGCATCGGTGCCGTCCTCGCGCACCACCTTCAGCTCGGTGAAGATCGATCCCGAACCGCAGGTGTCGGGGTGGTCGAAGGCCTCGGAGACCAGTGTTGCCGTTGCCACACCGCCCGCCTCGGTCATGCCGTAGATCTGACGCAGCGCAACGCCCTTGTCGGCCCACCTCTTCAACAGGGCCGGCGCAACGGCCGCGCCGCCGACGATGGCGGTGCGCAGCGACGACAGGTCGGCCTTCTCGAATTCGGGCGACCGCGAGATCGCTTCGAAGATCAGCGGAACCCCGAACAATGCCTGCACCTTGTGCTCGCCGAGCAGTGCCGCGGCACGACCGGGATCGAGTTCCTTCTCGATGACGAGGGTGCCACCGAGCACCGTGGACATGATCAGTCCCCATACGAGGCCGGGGGTGAACACGAGCGGCAACACCAGCAGCGACGTGGAACCCGGACGGAAGCCTTCCTCGGTGAGGGAGGCCTCGAACACGATGCCGAGCAGAGTGCGGTTGGTGCAGATGACGCCCTTCGACAGCCCCGTGGATCCACTGGTGAACAGAAGTGCCGTGGGCTCGTCGGGCGCGACGTCGACACGGAAGTCGTCGTGCTCCCCTTCGCGCAGCGCCGCGAGGTCGGTAAATGCGATCGTGTCGAAGGAATCCCCGAGGTCCCGCGCCTCGGCGACCGTCGCGGTGAACTGCTCCGGCGCGAGGACCAGGACGGCATCGGCGTCATCGACGACCTTGCGGAGTTCCGCGGGCTTGAACCGGGGGTTCAAGGGGACGAGCACCGCACCGGCCTTGAGCACGCCGAGTGCCACGACAGGCCACATCAACGAATTCAGGCCGAGCACTCCGACGCGCTCGCCCGGCTTGATGCCCCGGTCGACAAGCGCACGAGCGACGCGGCCGGACCAGTCCTGGAGTTCACGGTAGGTCAGAGCCTCACCGGCGACGATGATCGCGTTCTGTTCCCCCTTGGTCTTCGCCCACCAATACAGGGCCGAGCCGACGGTGGCAGCCATGTGTCCCTTGCCTTCCTTGACCGAGAGAATGCGAATCCGTTTCCGCAAGAATTTTCGGCGCGAGAGGAGCGCGGGTCCTCATATCGCGTACGACTCAGGCTATAGCCTCATCGATGAGACGTCAAACAAATTCTGTCAACTGCTAAGCGCGGCTCGCCGCAGCGGTGAACCCGGCGATCAGCGCGGTCACCCCGCCGATCGCGAATGCGGCCACGAACGCGCGCTCGGAGGGAAGGTCGGTACCCGCGATCGTGATCGTCGCGAGGAGCATCCCCACCAGCGCGCTGGCCAGTGAACTGCCGAATGTCCGTGCAATTGCGTTGATACCGTTGGCCACACCGGTGTCGTGCGGCGCCACATGCTCGACGAGCATGGCCGGCAGGGCACCATAGGCAACGCTGACGAAAATGTTGAGGACCGCCACCGCAAGGATCACCTGCCACGGGTGGTCGTGGGCGAACCCGACGAACGCGAATCCACACACGCCGACAGCGCACGCCGCCATCAGCACCCGGTCGGCGCTGAACTTCCGCACCAGGAGCCCGCTCACGCCGGCTGCGGTGATGCCGACGACCTGCCCGGGTAACAGGTACAGCAGGCTCGTCTCGAGCACCGACGCACCGAACCCGTACCCCGCTTGCTCGGGAGCAACCTGCACGAACATCGCTATGGCCAGAAACTGTACGAACATCGCGATTCCCACGAGGAAGGCGGCGAGGTGCGCCGGCGCCACCGCACGTGCGGTCAAGAGGGCTGGGGTCACCATCGGCGCATCGAACCGCCGCTCGTGCCGATACCAGACGGCCAGCACGAGCGCACCAGCGACGACACACCCGATCGTCGGCGCGGACACCCAGCCCCACGTCCCGCCTTGCGCGAGGGCCAGCAGCAGCGCGGACAGGCCGACCGCAAGCCCGACCACACCCCAGAAATCGGCTCCGGAGCCGGTTCCGGAACCGGGTGAATCGGGAACGACGCACCACGCAAGCGCAGTGGCGATCACCGCGAGCGCAACCAGCAGCCAGAACACGCGGCGATAGTCGTCGCCGTCGCGGTACAGCAGGCCAGCGGCGATCATCCCCGCACCCCCGCCGACGCTCATCGTTCCCGACATGATGCCGAGCGCCGCCGCGAGCCGATACGGCCCGAGAGCACTGCGCAGCACAGCGACGCCGATCGGGAACAGCGCGAACGACGTCCCCTGCAGTGCTCGCCCGGCGATGAGTACCGGAAGCGAGTCCCATGCGACACACAGCAACGAACCGACAAGCACCACGCCCAGGATGCAGAGCAGCACTCTTCGGGGCCCGCGGCGGTCGGCGAGCCTGCCCAGCAGCGGCGTACAGACCGTCGCGGTCAGGAGGTTCGCGGTGACGATCCATCCCGCCGCATTCGGACTCACGCCGAGCTGCGTCGCGATGTCGGGCATCAACGGCACGACGGCGGTCTGCATGACCGCGGTGATCATCACGACGAAGCAGAGCGCCGGAATGAGCACCCCAGGCGGGACGGCGGTGGTGCGCCCGTGTTTTCGCGCTGGGGACAGACGTAGGGTCACCACAGACCGGACCTACAGATCCAGGGCGAGCTTGGGAGTACAGCTGCGGGACACGCAGATCATCATGCAGTCGTTCGCCGCCTGCTCGTCCTCGGTGAGGACCGAGTCGCGATGATCCGGAACACCCTCCAGGACAGCGGCTTCGCACGTACCGCACGTTCCCTCGCGGCACGAGAACGGCGCATCGACTCCCGAGCGGAGCACCGCGTCGAGCAATGTGTCGCCCGCGGCGACAGTGATCGTCGTGCCCGATTGCCGGAGTTCCACCTCGAAGGCCTCGTCGACGGCGTCGGACGGCCGTTCCTTCGCGGCGAACCGTTCGACATGCAAGGTGAGGTCGGGGCGGTTGCGGCACTCGGTCTCGATGGCTCGGAGCAGGGGTTCCGGTCCACAGCAGTAGACGCCGGTGCCGTCTTCGAGGGAGTCGAGCGCTGCCGCCAAGTCGAGCAGCCCGCATTCGTCCTGTGGGCGTAGCTCGACCCGGCCGGGATACCGGGCGGCGAGGTCGTCCGCGAAAGCCATGCTCGCGCTGGTACGTCCGCCGTACAGGAGCTTCCAGTCGGCGCCTGCTGCGTCGGCTGCCCGCACCATCGGAAGTAGCGGCGTGATGCCGATGCCTCCCGCGACGAACAGATACGACTGCACGGGCTCGAGGCTGAAGTTGTTGCGCGGGCCGGCGATGCTGACGAGGTCACCGACCTGTAGCGAGTCGTGGACCCACCGCGAGCCCCCACGTCCGTCCTCCTCACGGAGGACCGCGACGGTCAGGCAGGTTCCGTCAGCCGGATCCCCGCACAGCGAGTACTGCCGGACCGTCGACTCGTCGATGACGATGTCGATGTGCGATCCGGGTTCCCACGCCGGGACGGTCCCCCCGTCGGGATCGGCGAACCGCACTGCCACGACGCCGTCTGCAAGTGCGTCCTTGCCGATCACCCGCATCTTGCTGTGCTCCACCTCGGTGCTTGCGGCCATCAGCGTTTCCGTTCCCCTGGACATCACCTACGCTCTAATCTTAAGTAATTAGATTTAAGGGACGCAAGGCCCACAGACGGCCTTATGACACACAGCACCGGGAGCAGCCACATGACCTCGACAGACACCGCACATGTCACCGGCTCGATCCTCGACCTCTTCCGGCTCGACGGGTCGGTCGCCGTCGTCACGGGTGCCGGCAGCGGCCTCGGAGCAGGGTTCGCGCGCGCCCTTGCCGAGGCCGGCGCGGACGTGGTGATCGCCGCGCGCCGTCGCGAGAGACTGGAAGCCGTCGCCCCCACTATCGAGGCCGCCGGCCGCCGTTGCCTCATCGTCCCCACCGATGTCACCGACCCCGAACAGTGCGACGTCCTCGCCCAGGCCACCATCGCCGAGTTCGGTCGGCTCGACATCCTGATCAACAACGCCGGCGTCACCCATTCCGCACCCGCCACGCGTGAGCGACCCGAGGATTTTCGTTCCGTACTGGACGTCAATCTGCTCGGGGCGTACTGGACGGCGCAGGCATGCGGACGCGTGATGAAGCCCGGATCGAGCATCGTCAACATCGCGAGCATGCTCGGGCTGGTCAAGTCGGTTCTCCCCCAAGCCGCCTACGCCGCAAGCAAGGCCGGTCTCGTCGGCCTCACCCGCGATCTGTCCCATCAGTGGTCACACCGAAAAGGGATCCGCGTGAACGCCGTCGCGCCCGGCTTCGTCGATACCGACCTGATCGCCGAGATGTCGGCGGATACGCTCGAGGAGTTCCTGCGCGGCTGCTCGCTCGGTCGCACCGCCACGCAGCGCGAGATCGACGCCGCCGTCGTGTTCCTCGCCAGCCGTGCTTCCGGCTACATCACCGGGTCGACGCTCGCCGTCGACGGTGGGACTTCCGGACACTGACTCCGACGACGAAGGGCGACACGATGACGATCTCCAGCACCGTGACCACACTTCGGGGCGACGGCGTTTCCCTGGTCGCCGATGTCTGGGAGCCCACGTCCGAGCGGAAAGGCACCGTCCTGCTGTTGCACGGCGGCGGGCAGACGAGGCACTCGTGGCAACGCACCGGAATCCGCCTCTCGGAACACGGGTGGCGCTCCTACGCGATCGACGCGCGCGGGCACGGCCACAGCGACTGGGCCGACGACGGCGACTACAGCTCCGACGCACACGCGCGTGACATCTGCGCGATCGTCGCCGACCTCGGTGAGCCTCCGGTGCTCGTGGGAGCGTCGATGGGCGGTATGGCCTCACTCGTCGCCGAAGGCGACAATCCGGGGCTCTCCCGGGCGCTGGTGCTGGTCGATATCACCCCGAAGGCCGAGCCCGAGGGATTGGCCAAGATCACCGGATTCATGCGCGCGGGGCTCGCCGGCTTCGACAGTCTGCACGACGCGCTCGACGCCGTGATCGCGTACAACCCGCACCGGAGCCGCGCGCCACGGGTGGAGGGATTGCGCAAGAACATGCGCGAACGAGACGGTCGCTGGTATTGGCATTGGGACCCGCGGATGCTCGCGCACCGGACGAACCTTCCGGATGCTGCCGCAGCACGCGAGGAGCGTGCCCGGGCCGCAGCGCGCGCCGTCGGGGTTCCGACCCTGCTGATTCGTGGTGCCCAGTCCGACGTCGTCAGCATCGACGGTGCCCGCGAACTCCTGGACCTGATTCCCGGGGCACGGCACATCGACGTGGGCGGTGCCGGACACATGGTGAGCGGCGACGACAACGACGTGTTGAGCCGCGGCCTGGTCGAATTCCTCGACGAGTGCGTCCTCTCTGCGTAACCACGGGTGGAACCGGAACAGATAGCATCGATACGTCACCCGCCGGGTAAACCGCCCGGTGGACCGCACGAAACCGAAAGTAGATGATGGCCCGACCGTCGAAGCCTCTCATCAGTCGCGCGGCCGCGGTGGCGGCCTCCATCGAGATCATCGACTCCGAGGGTCTCGATGCCTTCAGCCTGCCGCGGCTGGCGAAGCACCTCGGGGTGCGGGCGCCTTCCCTGTACTACCACTTCGCCGACAAGACGGAGATCCTTCAAGCTGTCGCGCGGCAGATCGCCGGCGCGGGTACCCTGCCACGCCGCAAGCCCGGCCCGGACTGGCCCGAGTACTTCGTGACGCTGAGCATGAATCTCCGTCAGTCCATCCTCAAGCACCGCAATGCCGCGCCGATTCTGCTCCAGTACCTTCCGCGGGACCTGCTGATCGGCACTTACGAGGACACTGCCCGATTCCTGGAGGAGTCCGGCGTGCCGGCCCGCCTGCACGTCCAGATTCTCGACGGTATGGAGCGTTTGACCCTGGGCGCAGTGCTCACCGAGGCGATGCGCAAGCCGAGCACGAAGAACACCATCTTCCCGAACGTCGACCCTCATTCGCAGCCGCTACTGGCGCGGGCTCTCGCCGAGAACCGGATGACCTCCCGGCAGTTGTTCGAGGAGATGATCCGCAGCTTCCTCTACGGCGTGGTGCGTAACGCCGAGGTAGAGGTCGCAGACAAGAGCGAACTGAGCGTGTCGGCGCACTGACCCTGCACGGCGGTCGAACGAC
>NZ_JAUIZP010000065.1:0-87480 GCF_041414735.1 Rhodococcus sp. GXMU-t2271 | reverse complement strand
GATGATCCGCAGCTTCCTCTACGGCGTGGTGCGTAACGCCGAGGTAGAGGTCGCAGACAAGAGCGAACTGAGCGTGTCGGCGCACTGACCCTGCACGGCGGTCGAACGACCACCCCACGACGACGGCGCCCCCGCGGATCGAATCCGCGGGGGCGCCGTCGTCGCTCCTACTGTGCCGGAGCCGGCAAGTGGACGGTCTTGATCTCGAAGAACTCCTCGAGGCCTTCGATGCCGCCTTCACGCCCCATCCCGGACTGCTTGTAACCGCCGAACGGCAGGGTGAAGTCCATCGTCGCGGTATTCACGCTGATGGTGCCGGTACGGATGCGGCGCGCAACCTCGAAGCCGTGGTCGATGTCCTGGGTGTACACCGCCCCCGACAGCCCGTACATCGAATTGTTGGCGATCGCGATGGCGTCCTCTTCGTCTTCGTAGGTGATCACCGAGATGACCGGCCCGAAAACCTCCTCCTGGGCGATCCGGGAGTCGGGGTCGACGTTGTCGAGCAGTGTCGGGGCGACGAAGAAGCCCTTGTCGAATCCTTCCGGACGACCACCGCCGAGCACGATCTTCGCGCCGTCCTCCTTCGCGACGTCGATGTATCCCAGGACGCGGTCCTGTTGACGCTTCGACGCGAGCGGGCCGAGGAAATTGGTCGGCTCCCACGGGTTGCCGATCGGCAGCGCGCCGTACGCGGCCTTCAGGACTTCGAGCACCTCGTCGTGACGCTTGCGGGAGACGAGCACGCGCGAGAGGGCGATGCACGCCTGACCGGATTGCATGCAGCCCCCCATGGGGAGCGTCTGCACCACGTGGTCGATGTCGGCGTCGTCGAGGATGATCGCCGCGGACTTGCCGCCGAGTTCGAGCGAGACCCGTGCGATGCGCTCACCGGCCAGCGACATGATGCGCCGGCCCGCCGCGGTGCTGCCGGTGAAGGTGATGTGGTCGACGTCGGGGTTGGTCACGAGCGTCTCCGACACCTCGCGGTCGGCGCACAGCACGCTGACGACACCCTCGGGAATGCGGCCCTCCGCGACCAACTCGGCGATGATGTCCGCGAACACCGAAGGCGAGAGCGGTGCCTCCGGCGCGGTCTTGAGCACGACCGAGCAACCCGCGGCCAGCGCCGGGGCGAGCTTGAACGCGATCGTCCCCACCGGGCCGTTCCAGGGGATGATCGCGGCAACGACTCCCGTCGGTTCCTTCACGATGCGCGAGACACCGCCCGCTGCGCGCGGACGCTCCTCGGTGGTCTCGAACGTGCGGGCCACCGCGGCGACCGCACGGAACAACCCGCCGACCATCTCCTGGGTCGGCCGGCTGACGCTCACAGGCACGCCGACCTCGACGACCCCGATCGGGGTGAGCTCGTCCACCCGCCGTTCGAGGCGGTCGGCGATGGCGTCGACGACATCGGCGCGCTCTGCCATGGTGCGCGACGCCCACTCACCCTTGTCGAACGATTCACGCGCTGCAGCAACCGCTTTGGCGACGTCCTCGGCCGTGGCGGTGCGCACCCGCGCGACCTTCTCCTCGGTGAACGAGTCGACGACGTCGACCCATTCGCCGCCGGTCGAATCGACCCAGCGGCCGCCGATGAAAACCTGTTCGCGGTCGGCAATCGACGGGGCGGTACCTGTCGAGGCTTCGGTGGTGGTCATATGTGCAAGCTCCTTCGCTTCAGCGGATGTTGTAGCCGGCGTCGACCGGGAACGTGACACCGGTGACGTATCGAGCCTCGTCGGAGGCGAGGTAGACGATCGCGTTGCTGATGTCGACGGCCTCGATCAGTTCGACCGGCATCGGGTTCTTGTACGACTCGTCGGCGGCAACCTCGGGATGGGAGTTGACGAACTCGCCGTACTCCGCGTTCGCCACCATCGGCGTGTTCACGCCGGTCGGATGCACCGTATTCACCCGAATGCTTTGCGGGGCAAGCTGTTTCGCGTAGATCCGCATGAGGCCGACGACACCGTGCTTCGCGGCGCTGTACCCGACCTGGCCGGGGAAGGTGTTCAGCCCGATGCTCGTCAGGCCGGCCGCAGAACTCGTGATGATGATCGACCCGCCCTCCCCTCGTTCGACGAGGTGCGGCACCGTCACCTCGAGCACGTGCCATACACCGGTGAGCATGGTGTCGATCGCGTCGTGCCATGCCTGGCGCTGTTCACCGGGGCCGATCACCGGCATGATGCCGGCGTTCGGCAGCACGATGTCGACCTTCCCGAACTGTGCGATGCCCGCGTCGTAGGCCCGCTGGACATCCTCGATGTTGCGGACGTCGCCGATGGACGTGACGATCGAGCCTCCGGCCTCCTTGACCTGCCGCTCGGTCTCGGCGAGGTCGTCGCTGGTCGCCATCGGATAGAAGACCGTGGGGATCTGGCCGCAGATGTCCATCGCGACGACGGAGGCCCCCTCTTCGGCGAGCCGGACGGCGTGCGAGCGTCCCTGGCCTCGCGCCGCACCGGTGATGAAAGCGACCTTGCCTTCGAGTCGACCCATGAGTGTTCTCCTCGGATTGCACGCCCCGACTCCGGCGGGCGAGCGCCCGCGCGTGGGAACGTAGTGAAGTTGGGACCTCTATGTGTGAGGCGCACCACAGAAGGTAGTCGCCTAAACCCTTTAGGTCAACGTCGGACAAGATTCGTCACTCGTCTCACCGGGGCGGACTCAGAAGCTGGGCGCCTCGGCCCACTCGCCGACCTGGAAGCAGGAATGTTCGTCCTCCTGCTCGAATGCCGTCAACCGGCACATGCGCACCGCCCCTGCATCGTCCGGATCGATACGAATCAGGGCGATCTGCGCCCCCGCATCGCGCAGGGCCCCGAGTGCCGCCGTGAGCAGTGCCATCCCGAGGCGCTCCCCGCGGGCGGCCTTCGTGAGCACGAGCGCCCGGACCGACGCCGCATCCAACTCGAGGTGGGCGGACAGCGCCGGATCGAACCACACGAACCCCGCCTTCGCCCCCCGGGAATCGGTTGCGAACAGCACACTGCCGGAATCCCGGCGGATCTCGTCGGTGAGGCGCTCGCGTTGCGCCGGTACGAGCGCCGCCGCGTCCAGCACCTCGTCGATCGCCCGCGACACCGCCGGATCATCGAGCGGACGCGGGTCGCCCACCGTGATGCCCTCGGGCGCCGCGACGGGGTCGAGGGAGATCGCGAACGGGCCGGACAGATGACGGAACAACGTCCACAGCCTGCTGACCGCCGGGATGCCGAACCGTCGTGCGAGACGTTCGGACGCGGGGTGCGTGCCGTATGCCCAGCAGCGCAGCGCCACCGCACCGGTGCGCTCCCAGCCGCCGTCCGCTGTCGTGCCGAGGCCGATCTCCTCGACCAGCATCGTGGCCACCCCGCGTGACCGATAGTCCGGATGGACGACGAATTGCACGGTGCCCAGCCCTGCGCCGTCCACCTGCAGGTGCAGGTACGCCACGATCACCAGCGGCGCGTCGTCGCGCGCGCTCAGATCCTTGCGCGCCTTGATCGGCAGGTGGAAGACACGGACACCGTCGCGACTCGTCGAAGTCACATCACCGGGGTGGATCCGCGAGAACCCGGCGTCCTCGTCATACCCGGCGGCCGCCGCGACAAGAGCCGCCACCTCGTCCCGATCGCTGGAATCCAGTTCCGAACACCACTGGTACGAGATCATCCTGTTCGCTCCTCATCTGCGGGCCGGTCGCCATAAACCTAATGCCAGTCGGTATAGGGCCGCAACGGCCGAAGCGGCACCCGCAACCGCTCCGGGGTTTACACTTAAACCTACTTTAGTTAGATTTAGCGTCATCGATCCGAACCACCGCCTGGAGGGCAGCCATGACAGAGGTCGGAATTCCCCGCGAGGAACGCATTCACCGCGCACTCGACCATCTGCGCAACGACACCACCGACGAATTCGAGCACGTCACGTGGTTCGAGCCCGTCGAGTTCACCGACCCGGAGATCGCCAAGCTCGAACGCGAGCGTGTCTTCGGCCGGGTTCCGTCGATCATCGTCCACGGCTCCGAGATCCCGCGCGCGGGCGATTTCGTCACGCTCCAGTTGCCGCGGAACAATGTCATCGTCGTCCGTCAGCGCGACGGCAGCGTCAAGACCCTGGTGAACCAGTGTCGTCACCGCGGCGCGATGGTCGAGAAGGAGGAGAAGGGCCGTTGCCGCCTGTTCTCCTGCCCGTACCATCGCTGGTCCTACGACACCGACGGCACGTTGCGCACCATCACCCGCGACAACACGTTCGGTGACGCCGACCGTTCCGAACGGAACCTCGTGCAACTCCCGACCGAGGAACGTCACGGATTCGTCTGGGTTGTCGACGACGCCGACGCCACCATCGACGTCGCGGACTGGCTCGGCCCCGAGATGGACTCGATCATGGGGTCGTACGGCATGGACAAGATGGTGACCACCAGAGTTCAACGCTTCGACGAGCCCATCAACTGGAAGCTGATGCAAGACGCGTTCCTCGACGGCTACCACATCCAGTACGCCCACCCGAACACCGCCGCCAAGCACATCCATACCAACGTCATGGCCTTCGAGGACTTCGGACATCACTGCCGGTTCCTCAATCTCCGGAAGACCATCGACCGGTGGATCGAAGAGGATCCCGGCGATCGCAGCCTCGCCGAACATGTGACGGAGAGCCATCTGGTGGGTCCCAACAGCACCCTGCTCAGGCAACCCGACCATTTCCAGCTGCTCACCTTCCGCCCGCACCGGAGTGATCCGCAGCGCTGCCACATGGAGATCCGTCTCATCGCCCCGACGCTGGAAGACAGCGGCATGACGGAGGAGCGCTGGAACCGGATCTGGGACAAGAACGTCGAGATCCTGATCGCGGTTCTCCACAACGAGGACTTCCCGATCCTGCGTGGTTCGCAGGTCGCCATGGACAGCGCGAACGCCGGCAACATGCTCCTGGGCCGCAACGAGGTTGCCAACCAGGTCTTCCGCCGCGAGATCCAGAAGCTCGTCGGCGAGAACTGACACCGAACACCACAGCGGGCGCCTGCGGGCACCCCGCACCAGGAGGATTACATGGAGAGCGATCTCTTCGAACACGACCACGAACTGTTTCGCGACTCCGTGCGGAGCTTCGTCGACAAACACGTCGTCCCGAACCTCGAGAAGTGGGACGCTGATCGGCTCATCGACCGGGAAACCTGGCTCGCTGCGGGTAGGCAAGGGCTGCTGGGCCTGAGCGTCCCTGAGCAGTACGGCGGACCCGGCGAGCTCGATTACCGCTTCCGCGTCGTGATCCAGTCCGAGATCGCACGGGTGGGCGCGTCTGCGCTGCAGTCCGGCTTCTCGACCAACGACGACATCGTCCTCAACTACCTGCTCCGCCATGCCACCGACGAGCAGAAGCAGCGGTGGCTGCCCGGATTCGTCACGGGCGAGACGATCGGCGCGATCGCGATGAGCGAACCGGCCGCCGGCAGCGACCTGCGCGGCATCACGACTACCGCGGTGCGCGAAGGCGACCATTGGGTCCTCAACGGGTCCAAGACGTTCATCACGAGCGGCATCCTGGCCGACCTCGTCATCGTCTTCGCCAAGACCGATCCTGCAGCCGGTTCGCGCGGGTTTAGCCTCTTCGTCGTCGAAGACGGAACGCCCGGGTTCTCTCGCGGCCGCAAGCTCGACAAGGTCGGTCTGCACGCCCAGGACACGGCCGAATTGTTCTTCGAGGATGTCCGCGTCCCCGCCGAGAACATCCTCGGCGAGCTGGGGCAGGGCTTCGGCTACCTCATGCAGAGCCTTCCACTCGAGCGGCTCGGTATCGGCATCGCCGCGCAGGTGTCCGCCGAGGCTGTCATGAGCTGGACACTCGACTACGTCAAGGAACGCACCGCGTTCGGCAAGCGCATCGGCGAGTTCCAGGGTATGGGTTTCACGCTCGCCGAACTGCAGACGGCCGTCGAGGTCTCGCGCGCGTACATCGACCGCTGTGTCCGCGAGTACAACAAGGGCACGCTCTCCGCGGTCGACGCGTCCAAGGCGAAGCTGTGGGCCACCGAGTTGCAGGGCCGGGTGATCGATGCCGGCCTCCAGTTCCACGGCGGCTACGGCTACATGATGGAGTACCCGGTTGCGAAGGCGTTCATCGACGCCCGGATCCAGCGGATCTACGGCGGGACCAACGAGATCATGAAGGAGATCATCCATCGTGATCTGATGAAGGCCTGAGTCCCGGCACACGAGGAAGGGGACCCGATTCGATCGGGTCCCCTTCCTCGTCTCAGCTTCGCGATTCCGGTGTGAACGTGAGCGGTAGCCGCACGCAACCACGCACCGACGTGCCGTGCATCAGCGGCGGATCACTGTCGACCAGCGCGTAGTCGGGGATTCGCCGATGTATCTCCTCCATCGCCACGGTGAGCTCGAGACGGGCAAGATGAGACCCGAGGCACCGATGCGGCCCTGCGCCGAACGACAGATGCCGGTTCGGGCCACGATCGATCACGAACGCCTCCGGATCGTCGAACTCGGCATCGTCGCGATTGGCCGAGCACAGCAGGAGCAACAGTTGATCGCCGGCCTCGATGTCGACGCCGGCGATCTCGACATCACGGGTGGCCCGTCGGCCCATGCTGACTGCCGCTTCGATGCGGAGGATCTCCTCCACTGCGTCCGGCACCAGGCTGCTGTCGTCGATGAGCGCCTGCCGTTGCACCGGGTTGTTCGCAAGGTGCACCATTGCCCACGCGAGTGAACCCTGTACCGTGTGCAGTCCTGCGATGAGCAGCAGGAAGAACATGCGGCGCAGTTCCTCGTCGGTGAGATGCCGCTCGACTCCCTCCATCCGGATCGGCGTATCGATGATCTGCGCGGTGACGCTCTCCGCATCTTCGTGCCCGGAACGCACCCGATCCACGAAGGCACCGAAGTACTCGAACACGTTCGTTGCCGCTTCTGCCCGGGCACGGGCGGACTCCTCCTCACCGGCTCCCGGTATCCCCTGGAGGGCGATATCCGTCCACTCCGTGAACTGTTCGGCATCGTCGAGAGGCCACCCCATGAGACTGAGGAAGACACGAGTCGGCAGCGCGTGGGCGAACTCGGCAACGAATTCGCACCGGCCGGAGGCCGCGAACCCGTCGATCAGTTGGTTGACGATCTGGCGGATCCTCGGCTCGAGCTCTGTCATCCGCGCCGGACCGAACAGGGGCTGGAGCGCCTGACGATACTGCGTGTGCTCGGGCGGGTCGATCTCGACCGGGATGAACTTGCCCTGGCCGGCATCGACCAGGTTGTTCGGATAGCTGGAGAACGTCTCGGCATCGCGCAGGATGCGGAAGATGTCCGCGTAGCGTGTGACTATCCAGTGCCCTCCGTAGTGCGGGGAGTAGACGATCGGTCCGCGGGCACGGAGTTCGGCGACCTTCTCTTGGAAGACGTCGACCGGGGCGGCAAGAGTGGGGTCGTAGACGTCGAAGTCCACCATCAGATCGGCTGCGATTTCACGAGTAGTCAAAGTTGAACACCCTTCGAAAGCCGAACGGCGCGTAGATCATCCACGTGGTCGTGAGCGATCGACGCGCCGTTCGGAAGGGACGGTGATCTCGGCGGATCAGGACGTCGGAGTGAACTTGATCGGGAGCCGCAGGCACCCGCGCACCTGGGTGGCATGCAGGACCGGCGGATCGGATTCGACCAGTTCGTAGTCGGGGATTCGCCGGTGCAGTTCTTCGAGAGCAATCGACAGCTCGAGGCGCGCAAGGTGCGAGCCCAGGCATCGGTGCGGCCCCGCACCGAACGACAGGTGACGATTGGGGGTCCGCTCGAGATCCAGCGTGTCCGGATCGTCGAACTCGTCGGCGTCGCGGTTGGCCGAACACAGCATGACGATGAGCTGGTCGCCCTCCTTGATCCGAGCTCCCCCGAGTTCGACGTCGCGTGTCGCGCGCCGACCCATGACGACCGCGGCTTCGATCCGCAGGATCTCCTCCACCGCAGTGGGAATCAGCCCGTCGTCGGCGATCAGCGCCGCGCGCTGGTCGGGGCGGTTGACCAGATGGATGATCGCCCACGCCAACGATCCCTGCACGGTGTGCAATCCCGCGATGAGCAGGAGGAAGAACATGCGGGTGAGTTCTTCGTCCGTGAGCAGACGCTTGCCGTCGGCGAGTTCGATCTCGGTGTGGATGAGAGTCGACGTGACGTCGTCGCCCGGATCGGCGCGGCGTTCGTCGACAATCTTCTGGAAGTACCCGAACATCTGTTGCGCGGCTTCGGCGCGTGCCTGCGCGGACTCTTCCTCACTCGCACCGGGCTTACCCATCAGTGCGATGTCGGTGGCCTCGGTGAACATGGGCGCGTCCTCGAGCGGCCAGTCCATCAGGGCCAGGAACACGCGCGTGGGCAGCTCGTGCGCGAATGCCGAAATGAATTCCGCCTCACCGTCACCTGCGAAGTCGTCGATGAGCTCGTTGACCACTGCGCGGATCTGCCCGGTGAGCGCCTTCATCCGATTGGGCGAGAACAGCGGTTGCAAGGCCACTCGGTAGGCGGTGTGCTCCGGCGGATCGAGTTCGAGCGGCAGGAACTTGCCGTCGCCCGCATTGACGAGATTGTTCGGATAGCTCGAGAAGGTCTCCGGGTTACGGAGCACCTCGTGGACTTCCTTGTAGCGGGTGACGATCCAGTGACCGCCGTGCGCGGTCGAATAGACGACAGGACCGCAGGCCGCCAGTTCGGCGACCTTCTCCTGAACGGTGTCCACTGGGTAGGCAAGTGTCGGATCGTAGATGTCGAAGTCGACCACAGGTGTCGACCGGTCGTCGGTAACAGTCATGCTGTCCGCCTCGTCAAGCAGATGGGTTCCGAGAGGATTCGGAAATTTCGAGAGTCAATGCTCGCTCGGGACACATCGCGACGGCCTCCTCGGCCGCCGCGACGTGCCCGGCGAGTTCGAGTGCGTCCTGGAGGATCACCGGATAACCGGAATCGTCACAGTCGACGACCTCGGGAGAACGGCCGTAGCACAGACCGTGTCCCGCACACACCGACCGATCCACGACGAGGCGGCGCGTACCGTGCTTGGTTCCCGTGTCGTGGGCAGCCATGATCGTTACTCTTCACCGGTGACCATCGGCGGAGGGTTGTTCCCGTCCTCCGGGAACATCATCGCCACACGAGACAGGGTGCCGCCGTCGGTCGTCGGCAGGGTGACGCCGGAGATGTACGCCGACTCGTCCGACACCAGGAACAACGCGGCCCGCGCATTGTCCGTCAGTGACGGCGGACGATCGAGCTTCAGCGGGATCGGCGAGACGCTCGGATCCCACGGGCCGGCGACCTCCTCGTACGACTGCCCCACCACCGGAGCACCGGCCGGCGCCAGAAAGTTCGGCGACATTCCGTGCGTCGGGGCGATCGCATTCACGCGGATCCCGTACTTGCCCAAATCCAGGCTCAGACCGCGAACCATCCCGTTCACGCCGGCCTTCGTCGCCGAATACGCTGCGATGCTGTGGTACGCCACGAACGACGCCGCCGACGAGGTCGCCAGGATGACACCGCCGCCATTGGCCCGCAACGCCGGCACCGCCGCCTTCGCCGTGTAGAACACACCCGACAGGTTCACCCCGATGACGTCCTGCCAGTCCGCGTCCGTCAGATCCTGGAACTCGACCTGCTCACCACCCGCAACGGACGGCACACCACCACGCGAGACGATCCCGGCATTGGCCCACGCGATGTCGAGCTTGCCGAACGCCGCCACCGTCGCCGCCACCGCATCGACCACCTGCTGCTCGACCCGCACATCCGCGGTGACAGCGATGGCCGAACCACCCTGCTGCTCGACCAACTCGACCGTGCCCTTCGCACGCTCCGGATCGATATCGACCACCGCGATCTTTGCGCCCTCGGACGCGAACAACTGCGACGCCTCACGCCCCAACCCGGACCCGGCACCGGTGATCAGCGCGACCTTACCTTCGAGTTTCATCAAAGCTCCTCAGTTCGAACATGTGACAGAGGGATGGAAGATTCTGGAGGAAGGCGACTTTCCGCGAGGGTCACGCCTCCGTGTGATCCATCTTACAGTCATGAGAAGTGATACGTCAATCGTATTTTGTTAAATGACCGAGCCGGATCGAGGTGTCGACAGGACCCGTGCGCGGGAACCGGCACCTCACCGCCGCGATGTCGCCGACGAGCACTCGCTCGACGATTCGCGACGGACCGCCGGCACGCGACACTGCCGGTACGCGACACCGCCGGTAGGCGACTCCTAGTACGCGATGAAGAGAATCTCGTCGCGCGAGTACTCCATTCCGGGATGCGATTCGCCGAGGTGCGACCGGGCCTTCACAACCAGGTCGTCCTCGTCCACACCCGTGACCACCGTCCCGCACGGGCAGGTCAATCTCGTCTTCGCTCTCATAGGGGTCGGCCCTTCTGCGCCATCCGCGCGATCGGTGACATCGATGTCCGCCCTCGGCGACCGAGAGGCCGGGGGCGCGCCGGGTCTGGTGTGGTCGACGTCACAGCACGATATCTAACGTACATAGGTTACGCAAGCCGCCGGAGCCCTGGTACCGGTCGTCCGCTGTCGACAGGGCCGATCCGGACCGAATGCTCGCGTCCTCGTCGTCCGTCTCGTCAGGGCTCCGGCAATGACGGTCGCCGCGCAGCCACGGTTTCCGGATGTACTGCGCCACCGGCTCTCGGCCCCCTCGTATATCGGGAGTTGCTCAGGCAGGCTCCGCGGTCTTCTCGACAGTCGCATCCGTCCGGTGCACTGCCTCGGTTCGTCGGGGAACCAGCGACACCAGCACTGCGGCAGCCACGCCGGCGAACGCGAAGGCGTAGTAGGCCCAGTCCGCTCCGAGTGACGAGCTCATGACAATGCCGGTGAGAATCGGTCCGCAGACACCGCCCAACCGGCCCAGCCCCACCGCCAGGCCGAGCGCTGTGCCACGCGCGGCGGGCGGGTAGAAGATCCCGACAAATCCGTAGACTCCCGTCGTGGAGGACGCACAGAAGCCGATCAGCAGAACCAACCCGAACACGAGGGCCTGTGCAGGCTGCAGGGTGAGGGCGGACACTGCGAGGGCTCCACCGATAAAGCTCAGGGAAATCACCGGACGCGATCCCAACCGATCCGCGAGACCGGTGATGACCACCATGCCGAACCCGCTACCGATGTTGAAGGCGAGCAGGAACGACAACGCAGACCCGAGATCATAGCCGGAAGCCCTCAGCATCTGAGGAATCCAGGTGTTCATGCCGTACGAGACGAGAAGGCCGAAGAACGTGATGAGCGGGAACATGATCGTCGCGATTCTGTAGCCAGGTGCGAACAGAAGCTTCAGTCCCGATTCGGAACCGGCATTCGCGGTCGTCGGCTCCTCCAAGGCCAAGCCGGATTCGGCACTGTCGTCGACCGAGTACCGCTGCGTCAACGCCCGGGCCTCGTCGTGCCGGCCCTTGCTCACGAGGAAGGCGATCGATTCGGGCAGGCTTCGGTAGGCGATGACAAACAACACGACTCCGAGCAGACCGCCCACTGCGAACATCGATTCCCAGCCGAAGGTCGGAATCATGAAAATGGCGGCCACGGCAACCACGCACCCCCCGATAGGAAAGCCGGTTTGGATGACACCGTTGTAGAACTGCCGACGCTCTACCTTCACGTATTCCTGGGTGAGCGCAATCAGGGTGGGGAGGGCTCCGCCGAAGCCGAGGCCGGCAAGCAGCCTGAAGAGGCCGAAGATCTCCAGAGTCGGCGCTACGGCACACAACCCCGTGAACAAGCTGAAGCTCACAATGCAGGCGAGCACGATCGGTCGTCGGCCGACGAGATCCGTGAGGTAGCCGGCCAGCATTGCGCCGGCCATCATGCCGAACAGCGACAAACTGCCGATCAACCCTGCCGAGGCGGTGGTGATCCCCCACTGCTCGATTTCCAGCAACGTCGGAAGCACCGCGCCGAACATGATGAGGTCGACACCGTCGAGGATGGTAATGGCCAAGCAGGTGAGGACCACGGATCGGGCGCCCGAAACGGTCCTCTCCTTCCCGGGACGGGAGATCTGGGACATGTTGGTTCCTTCGGATTGTGGGAGGACTGGGTTCGATGCCGGTGAACGCGCGGGTGATGGTTGTCGACGTGCGTCGACACCGGACAGAATCGTTCGATTGCACCCTCGTCGCGACTGTCGAGGGGCCGGGTTGCGGGATACCCCATGCCACCGCGGTACGTCGTACATCACACGGGCATTAATCTAATCCTTGTCGATAATGGCGACAAGTCCGGAGCGGGCAATTCGAGACTCAGCCCCACTTCCTCGGATCCTCGAACGCACGCGCCATCCACTGGTGAAAGTGCTGGTTGGCAATCTCGTTTCGCCCGAAATGGAGCGGTCCGATGTCCGTGTTCGTGACGGCCTTCTGCAGACCCGCGTTGACGACGAGGTCCTCGTCGCGAAGCACGGCCATCAGAATGTTCCAGTTCTTGTCCCACCGCGCCTTCTGCTCGTCGGTCACGGCGGGCTGCCGGGTGAGAAGACGCATCTGCATCCGAGTCCCGACGGGCGTGCCCGGAGCAGGAACGAAGTTGAGCACTTCCAGATGGTCCGGTTGTCGCAGAACCGACATGTTGGGCATCAGAAAATGTGCCACGGTGATATGCCGATCGATCGGGGCGTCCTCGGGCGCCACAGCGCGTACCGTGTCGATGCTCTTGCGGGCGGTGACCATTCGTCCGTGCCTGCCCATCGGCTCCCATGCCTGTGCATTGTTGTAGAAGTACGGCGCCACGGTCCCGGCGTGGGTCGAGGTGATGTGGTAGCCGTCGAGGAAGGCGTCCATCAACACCTTCCAGTTGATGTCCACATCGAAGTTCCGGGCGATATGGCAGTGGTACTTGTCCATCTCCATGGCGGCGAGGGACTCGTCGAACTCGCGGCCGAGCCACTCCGCGATGTCGATCGTGCGATCCCCTGCGGCGGAGTCGACGACCCAGACGAAGCCGTGCCGCTCCTCGACCGGAACCTCCAGCAAGCTCATGCAGCGACGATCGACGCTCCCGAACGTCGGCTCGTCCGCGACGGACCGCAGGCTGCCGTCGTTGCCGTACGCCCACCCGTGGTAGCGGCACGAGAAGAAGCGCTTCGAGCCCTTCTCCTCGGGAACGAGCCGGGCGCCTCGATGCCGGCAGGTATTCACGAAACCGCGAACCCCACCATCTGTCTGCCGAACGAGAACAATCTCGTTGTTCGGCAGTTGGACGGTCGCAAAGTCGTGGTTGCCGGGCAATTCGGTGCTGTGCGCGGCGATGATCGGCACATGTCCGAACAGTTCTCTGCGCTCGCGGGCCGCGAGTTCCGGGTCGGTGTAGACGCGCGGGTCGACTTCGAGGATTTCGGGCGCCATATCGGTGGTGCCGTTGTCGAGGTGCTCGAACATCGCACGGGCAAAGCCCGCCTTCGTCGCCTCGTCGTACGGCAGATCGGTGTAGACCATCGTGCTCACTCCTTTGCGGGACCACAGGGGCCCCGGTAAGACGTCGCTAAAGCTGCAAGCTCTTGATTTCGACGAATTCCTCGAGACCGAATGCCCCGCCTTCACGTCCATGGCCGGATTGCTTGAATCCGCCGAAGGGTGCTGCGCCGTTGAACTTTCCGCCGTTGACCTCGATCTGCGTGGCACGCAGTCTGCGCGCAACCGACTTCGCGCGCTCGGCGTCGCCGGACCACACAGCGCCGGCGATACCGAAGATCGTGCCGTTCGCGATCTCGACCGCCTGCTCGGGCGTGTCGTACGCGATGATCGACAGCACCGGGCCGAAGATCTCCTCCTGTGCGATCGTGCTGTCCGGGTCGACCTCCGAGAACACGGTCGGTTCGACGAAGAATCCGGTACGGGCCGGTGCGTCGACCGAGCCGGCGACGAGCTTCGCGCCCTCCTCGACGCCGGCACGGATGTAGTCGAGGACCCGCTCACGCTGGGCTGCGGTCACCATGGGTCCGAGCTTCGTGTCGCCGTCGGTGGGATCGCCGGGCGCGTATGCCACGACCGCCTTCGCGGCAAGCTCCTCCGCCTCGGCCAAGCGGGAGCGCGGTACGATCAGACGAGTCTGCGCATTGCAGGACTGTCCGCCGTTCATGTAGCAGGCGCGCACGGTGTGCGGCACGGCCTTCGCGAACTCCTCGTCGCTGAGGTCGTCGAGCAGCACAGCAGCGCTCTTTCCGCCCAATTCGACCGACACCCGCTTCACGGTCCCGGCGGCCAGTTCGAGCACTCGCTTACCGACCGAGTTCGAGCCCGTGAAGCTGACCATGTCGATGTCCGGATGAACGGCGACGGCCTCGCCGACTATCGGGCCGTACCCGTGCACCAGGTTGAATACGCCGGCGGGGATTCCGACCGCGTCGACCGCTTCTGCCAGAGCGCGGGCGGTGAACGGGGCAACCTCGCTGGCCTTGACGACCACCGTGCAGCCGGTCACGAGCGCAGCGCCGATCTTGGCGGTGATCTGGTGCAACGGGTAGTTCCAGGGTGTGATACACCCGATCACACCGACCGGCTCCCGCACGATCAGAGAATTGCGGAGCGGTTCCTCCCACGGGAAGTCCTTCGCCGCGGCCACTGCCTCCCGCAGATCGACGATGCCCAGTCCGACCTGAGCCCAGCGAGCGACCCTGCGCGGAGTGCCGACCTCCGCGACGACGATGTCGGTGATCTCATCCTGTCGCCGCTCCAGTTCGTCGGCCAGCCGCGACACGAACTCGGCCCGTGTGCTCGGCGCGGTCTGCGACCACTGCCCGAAGGCCCGCCGGGCAGCAGCCACGGCCGTATCGACATCATCGACGGCTCCGGCGGGGACGCTCCCGATGCACTCCTCGGAAGTCGGGTCGACGACGTCGATACGCTCGGTGCTCGCGGACGCAGTCCACCTGCCGTCCACATACAAGTCCAGGGTCACGAGGGCTCTCTCTCCGTATCATCGAGTTGGTGGATCTGCCGGTGCTTCGAATCGTTCGAGTACCGGGAAAAAGTCGGACGCAACGACTCGGCGATCACGATCCGAGCAGGCTGTCGTCACTGACCGACGTGCGGGCCGAATCCAGCACTCCGGCAAGGAATCCGCGGATGGTGACCACGAACAGCTCACGCGACGACCATCGGTTGGCTTCGAGCGCGCGGGCGAGCGTCGGGTGTCTACGCTCGTCGACGTTCGGGAAAACTTCTGTGCTTCCGACCGGTTCGCGTGTGAGTTCGCTCAGCGTGGTCGCGAGTGCCAGTTTCTCCAGTCCGTCCAGAATCACGATGTGCAGACGTGCCGGAACCCCTCCGTCCTCGAGGATTCGCGCACACATTTCGTACGTTCTCGTCAGGACGTCCCGCGGAAGAAACTGCACCAGTACGATGGCCGCGTCGGGGTGGCGAAGAATCGCGTCGCGGTAATTGAGACTTAGTTCGACGAACCATTCCACCCAGTCCGTACCCGGTGAATACTCGGGCACCGTGGCCTCGGTCATCAGCTCCTTCGCCACCTCGGTCATGAGCTCACGGCGATCGGCGAAATGGTGGTACAGCGATGAGGTTTTCACCTTCAGTTGTCTGGCCACCCGCGGCAGGCTGAACGCATCGAAACCCTCGGTGTCGATGAGCTCGATGCTTGCCGCGATCGTCGCGCTCCGGCTGATCAGAGGCCTTGCCGGTCTTCCCATCACTTCCTACCTTCGATCGTCCCAGGCCTCAGTTCTACGACCTCGCCGTATCGGCTCCGATGGAAAACCAGTGGCTGCGTGATCGAATCGGATTCGAAGTCGAGGAGGTCGGCAACCGCGACGAGGTGATCGCCACCGTCGTGTTCCGCAACCAGCGCCGCCTCGAACCACGCTGCCGCACCGTCGAGAATCGGCGCACCGCGCACGGCCGGTCGCCACCGGACTCCCTCGAATTTCGATCCACCCGATCTCGCAAAGCCGTCGCTGAGCGTGTGTTGGCCCGAGGAGAGCACGTTGACACAGAATGTCTCGGCCGTGCGGATCGCCGGCCAGCTCGTCGAACGCCGGCTCGGGCACAGCAGGATCCGAGGCGGATCCAGCGACAGCGCCGAAAACGACTGACAGGTGAATCCGGCCGGTTCGTCGCCCACCATTGCCGTCACCACCGTCACACCGGAACAGAAATGTCCCAGGGCGTCGCGGAGCGCCCGAGTGTCCGTAACCTGGCCGGTGCTGCCGTCCGAACGGGTCGACATGTCTCGTCCTCTCATCCGCTCGGTGCGATGTGCACCCTGATATCGACTGCAGCACTGATCCATTCGAGGGGTGGTCTGCCGAAGCAGGCATGTGCATTCGTCGAGATGCTGTGCTCGGGGTCGGCAGGTTCGATGCGGAGGGAGCCGAACTCCCCTGTGTCCTCGAGCCGGATCTGCGGGTCGCCGGACCTTCGGTGGAGAACGATGCGCACGGATCCCTCCGCCCTCGATGGTTGGGTGGGGTCTCAGCCGGCGTGCTGTCGAACCGGCGCGGCTGGTGTCGACAGGCCTGTGGCGACGGTGACGCCCTTCGCGTTCACGGTGCGGCCCGTTCCGCACGGGGCGCGGTCCGACGCCAGACCAGGGCCGGGGACAGGGTGGTGGTGCGGAACACGAGCGGATCCGAGGACAGGGTCATCCGGTCACCGTCGAAGCGCACGGTTCGCTTCTGTTTCTCATCGAGCCAGTTCGGGTACAGCGAGACCGCCATCTCGTGCCATACGGCGGAGTCGTCCTCGTCGACGTCGTAGGGCCCCGAATAGGCGAGGTATCCCCCGGCAGCCTCGGCTCGTTCGTTCGTTTCGCCGCTGTGCACGTTTCGCGAGCGGTACCGGGTTCGGTCGGGACGCATGATCTGCGCCGACATGTACCCGTCCGCCGAGTAGACGATCAGCCCGCGGGCCTCGGGGCCGAGTGGGTAGTCGACCTTCCCGCTGTCGGAGGTGGTGGAATACTCGACGAGTTCCCAGGCCCCGACGATGCGGTCGGCGATGGAGAGACCGTCGGCGTCGATGTTCACGTCATGCTTCCTTTCAGCTCACAGCACGTCGCGCGTGCAGAGAAGGACCGAACTCGACAGCGCGGCCATGGGGCCGCCGATGAAGAGCGAGACCTTTGCATCGGGAACCTGGTTGGTCGAGGTTCCCCGCACCTGCCGCACAGCCTCGACTGCCAGCCCCATCCCGTTGACGAACGAGTCGGCGAGATTGCCCCCGCTGGTATTCACCGGGAGCAGTCCGTGCGGAGCCGTCAGATTCTCGAGGGTCATGACCTTGCCGGCTTCGGCACCGGGTGGGCACAGCCCGTGGTCGATCAGCGCAGCCACCCCGGAACCACTGAAGTTCTCGTAGACCTGGACGACATCGACCTGGTCGGGACCGAGGTCGGCACCTGCCCACAGATTCTCCGCGACCCCCGCCGCCCCGGAGAATCCCGCCGAGGTGTAGTCGAGATCGTTCTCCGTGTCGACGGCGTAGCCCCCTACCGCACCCTGGCTGCCGGCCAGCACGTAGGCCGGACTGGGATGGAGTTGCTCGGCGCGATCGGCAGCGACCAGGATCAGGGCAACGGCTCCGTCGTTCTCGCGGGAACAGTCGTACAGCCGATACGGCTCGACAATCATCCGGGAGGCTTCGTAGGTCTGCTCGTCGAGTGGGCGGCCGAATGCCGCGGCATCCGGATTCCGCTGCGCGTGGAAGTAGTCGGCGAGAACCAGGGACCTCATCGCGGATTCCGGAACGCCGTCGTGCTCGAGCATCCGTCGGGTGCGCAGTGCACAGGCCTGGGCGGGGGATCCGACTCCGTGCGGCAGCATGTGACCGTCGAAATGGTGCTTGGCATATCCGAGTCGGCCGGAATCGCGCTGTGCCATCGCGCGGTACACTACGACGCACCGTGCTTGCCCCGCTGCGATGGCGACCGCCGCGTTGGTGATCGCCGCGGCGGCCCCACCACCGCCACCGCCCCAGATCATGGTGGACCAGCCGATCCGGTGGGACATGAGTGACGCCCCCACGACGGTCCCGTCGTTGTCACCGCCGCCGTACGAGACGAAGCCGTCGATCTCGCGGGGCGACACCCCGGCGTCGGCAGCCGCCTCGACGATGGCCCGCAACGTCATCCGAAGTTCGCTGTCGGGCGATTCGCCACGCTTGTAGTGGAACTCGGTGACACCTACGACGGCCGCGGCACCGCGGAGGAAGGTACCGGTCATCGCCTGTCTCCCTGTCCGGTCGCATTCGACGTGCTTGCACGGTGCCAGCGGAGCACCGGCCAGGGCGCGTCGGCAGGTTGCTGGATGATTCCCGCAACCGCGTCACCGATGGCGATGTCGGCTTCGCTGTTCTCGGCCAGCAGACCGAGCACCCGTCGTCCCCCGGCGTGCGGAAGTTCGACGAGAACCGTGACGAACGGCAGGTCGCCGGCTAGTTCGGAGACGAAGGGGTGCCAGGTCCGCGACCACGAGTACACCCGTCCGACCGGTTCCACGGCGACCCATGCCGGATCGAACGTCCGGCACTGCCCGCACATCCAGCGTGGCCCCCAGATCCACAGTCCACACTGGTCGCATCTCTGCAGGCGCAGCTCACCGGCTCGCAGGCCTTCCCAGTAGGGCAGATCCAGGCCGTCGGCGTACGGTCCGGCCAGGGCGGTGGCCGGGAACTCGCGGACCCCTCCGGTACCCGGTGTCATCGGATCACTCCACTGTCGTGAATCGGCATGTCGCTCCTTCGCCCTGCGGGCGGGTCTCGCGGGAGACCTGGTCGGTCAGTGCTTGGTCAGGTAGCCCGCGTCGATCGGCAGGTCGATCCCGGTCACGTACTTCGCGCCGTCGGATACGAGCCACAGCACGGCGTCGGAGATGTCCTGCGGTTCGAGCATCATCACGTCCAGCAGATTCGTCCGGTCGTTGTGCTTCCACTTGCGTACGACGTGCGGCAGGACCTTCGACAGCCCATCTGCCATAGGCGAATTCACGCCTGTAGGGTTGACCGTGTTGACGCGGATGTTGTGATCGGCGAGCTCGAATGCGAGCGTGTCCTTCAATCCTCGAAGTCCGTGCTTGGCTGCGCCGTAGTGCCCCCACGAGGGAGAAGCGCCGAGTCCGTCGACCGACGAGGTGATCACGATCGATCCGCCTCGACCACCTTCGATCATCACCGGTACGACCGCCTTGCACGCCTTCCACGCTCCGGTGAGGTTGACGTCGAGCATCGTCTGCCACGCGTCGTCCTCGATCTCGATCGTCGACTCGCAGTGATCGTGGATACCGGCGTTCGCCAGCAGGATGTCGATCCTTCCGAATTGCGATACCGCCAGATCTGCGACAGCCTTCATGTCCGCACTGCTCCGCACATCCGCCTGCATGCCGGCGATCTCACCCCCGGCGTCCTTGACCAGCTGGATCGTCTCCTCGAGATCCTCCGGTGTCGCGAGTGCGTACTGCACATCCCTGATCGGTGCGGCGACGTCGCAGACCACGATCCTGGCGCCGGCAGCGGCAAGGGTGAGCGCGTGCGAGCGACCCTGACCGCGAGCTCCGCCGGTGATGACTGCTACTTTTCCGTCGAGTGAGGTCATCGATTCTCCTGGATTCGAAATAACGGTGTCGAGCGGGCAATTGCCGGACGGACTACCGTGCACTCTTCACACGCTCGTAGTCCTGCGTCGCCTGGCTGATGCCGGTCGCGAAGCGCTCACTGAAGCCGTCCTTGCGCGTTTGGGTCCAGTGATAGGAGTTCAGCAGCGGTTCGCAGGTACCCGTGAAGCGCGGCATGACGTCGCGCATGAGGATGCGGTACATGCGAGAGGTGGCCTCGGTGTCGGCCCAGTCGTGGGCCGTCGCGAGGAAGGTGCCGAAGCCCCCGGTGCGGTCGATGATCTTCTGGATGTAGTCGATGGCGTCGTTCGCATCGCCGATGCAGCCGTATCCGGACTCGTTGACGCGCCGGACCAGTTCCTCGTGCGCGATTTCCTCGCCGGGTTCGATCATTTTCATCGGGGTGACGACGTGGCGGTAGTCCATGAAGTCGCGCAGCCCGTACCGGGTGTCCTCGACGGCCTGCTCGAAGGTGTCGGCGATGTGGATGTTGCCGACGATCGCCCAGTCGGCGCGGTCGACCGACCGACCGTGTTCGTTGGCCTCGTGGGTCGTGATGCCCCACGTCCGCTCGAGCAGTTCGAACGACTTGTCACTGGTGCCTCCGATGGACAGCAGACCGAGTCCGTACTTGCCGGCAAGCTTGGGCCCGGACGGGGACATCGCGGCCGCGACAGTGATCGGCACGCCGGGGTACGAATAGGGGCCCAGCTGCACTCGGGCATCCTCGAGGGAGAACCACTCGGTCTTCCGGTCGACCGGTCCCGGTGTCTCGAGCAGTTCCAGGATGGCGTCGAGGGATTCCTCCATCCGCGGCCGCAGCAGGTTGTAGTCCATGCCCATCATCTGCGAGTCGGCCACGAGCGCGCCCGGCCCGACTCCGATCCTGATGCGTCCTCGAGTCATATGATCCAAGAACGTGATTCGGTCGGCCACCATCAGCGGATGGTGGTACGGGAGAGAGATGACACCGCTGCACAGCTCGATGCGCTCGGTCCGCTGCGCGGCTGCCGCGATCATCAGTTCCGGCGACGGACCGACCTCGTATCCACCGCTGTGATGCTCGCCGAACCATACCTGGTGGAAACCGAGCCGATCGAGATCCTCGACATGGCGGAGATCCTGTTCGATCGCCATCGTGGGATTACGCCGGGGGTTGTGGTACGGCGGAAGGAACACTCCGCACCGGAGCGGAGCCTTCCTCGCAGCCGGCGCACAGTTCACGTTGGACCCGGTGTTCTCGGTTGCCGATTCCATTTCAGTTCTCCTGTCGGTCGTTGCGTGACGCGCCGCAGATGGTGACGATTGCCCGAGCGGTCCCTTCTCCGCGGTTGTGCCATCGGTGCCTGTTCCCGTTGACCACCACCGTGTCGCCCGGATTCAGCTCGATCTCCACGCCGTCGTCGAGTTCGAGCACCAGCGAACCCTCGAGAAGGACATGCACGTCCACGGAATCCGTCCGGTGGAACCCCGGATCCTCGTCGTCCATGACGACGATTCCGTTGTCGCTGTCGCCGATGCGACCAGGCTCGAGCACCCAGCCGATCACCCACACTCCGCCCGGATCCGGAAATCCCCCGGTGTCGGGTACCACCCCGGAATTGGGGACCGCGGGAACGTAGTCGGTTCGCCAGATCGGATCGATGCCGGCGGCGTCGAACCTCTCGATCTTCTCGTCTGCAACGAGCACGGCTACACCATTTTGTTCGACTGTGACGACGCGGCGAAAGCTCATATTTGCCCTTCGGGAGATAGCTCTACGACGACGACCGGTGACGAGAAGAGAGACGAGAGTAGAGACGAAAGCGATTTTCTCACAACGGATTTCAAACTGAGCTAAGCGCGCAAGACACCACGGCATGCTGCGTGTGGCACGCGACCCACCCGCGGTCCGCGAGTGCTGCGCATCACACCAGCCAATCTAAAGCCTATCGGTTAATCGGTCAAGTGGCACTGCGCGACAACAATTTCCCTGCGAAATGCGGACGAGAGCACATACGCTGTTGCCGGTAGGAAACCGCTGATCCACCTTCGGCCCAAGGCAATCGCCCCTCCCCCACGTCAGTCTGCGCTCGTCACAGCGCCATCTCACCCGACTCGCCGGAGGACCACCCGACCGCCGGGGCGATCTCCCGGACCACACCCTCGCGAAGGACCCCATGATCACGACACCGATCGATATTCCCGCACATCTGATCACCGACTTCGATGTGTACGACCCGTCCCTGGCTGTGCCGAGCGACGTCTTCCAGGAGCGTGCCGCCGCCCTGCGCAAGCAGGGGCCGATCCTCTATTCTCCCCACCACGGCGGGCATTGGGTCGTCACGCGGTACAAGGAAGCCCTGCAGATCCTTCAGGATCCGGAGACGTTCTCGAGCTACCCGAACAATCTCCTGAACGCGGCGCAGGGCAAGTTCCTCCCCCTCGAGCTCGACCCGCCCGAACACAGCTACTACCGGCAGGCACTGCAGCCGCTCTTCAGCCCCAAGCAGATGAAGGCACTCGAGCCCGAGATCCGGGGCATCATCACCGCGCTGATCGACGACTTCGCAGAAAAGGGCGAGTGCGAGTTCATCTCCGAGTTCGCACACGAACTGCCGACGCGGATCTTCCTTGCGCTCATGGGTTGGCCGCTGAGCGACGCACCGCGATTCACGGAGTGGACCGACATCACGCTCCAGGGCATCCCCGGGGCGAGCGAGGAGGAATCGGCCGAGGCCCGTGCGAAGGCCGCCGGCGAGATCTACGAGTACTTCGGGCGAGTGGTCGCCCGGGTCCGATCCGGCGAAGACGACTCCGAGAGCCTCACGGCGCAGATCATCGACACCCCACTCGATGTCGAAGGAACACCCAGGCAGCTCACCGACGAGGAACTGTGCCGAATGTTCTTCCTGCTTCTCGTCGCGGGACTCCACACCGTCCAAGGCGCTCTCGCCTGGGGACTCATCCACCTGTCGCGGAACCCCGAGCAGCGCGAAGCGATCGTCGACGACCCGACGCTGATCCCGTCGGCAGTGGAAGAGATCCTGCGGATCGAGACCGCCACGAGCGGCGGCCGTCGCGCGACCCGGGACACCGAGATCGGTGGTGTCTCGGTCAAGGCCGGCGACCAACTCTTGGTGGTGATGACCTCCGCCAACCGTGACGACGACGAGTTCGACAACCCTGACGAGCTACAGATCGAACGGCACCCCAACCGCCACATCGGGTTCGGCGCCGGCCCGCACCGGTGCCTCGGCTCCCATCTCGCGCGGCTCGAGCTGAGGCTCGCCCTGGAGGAGATTCACAAGCGGATCCCCGACTACGCCCTCGTTCCGGACAATCCCCCGGTCTTCCACTCGTCCCAGGTCCGTGGATGTGAGAAGCTGCCGATCACGTTCACGCCGTCGTCGCGCTGATCCCGCTCGGTTGCGGGACGTCGGTCGGAACAGCAGAAGGTCCCCCGAGTTACCTCCGGGGACCTTCTCTGCTGTGTCACGCCGTGGAGGAAACCGGCGACAGCGCCCGATCGTCCGCGGGTGGCTGCAGCACGCCGTCGCGAACCAGTGAGTCGATCTCCGCGGTGCTCAGCGCGAGGGTTTCCTCGGCGATCTCACGTGTCTGCTCACCCGCCAGCGGTGCGGGCCGCAACGGCCAGTCCGGCAGCGCCGCGAAGTGCGCGACCTGCTTTGCCGTCGGCAGCGGGGCGGGCAGCATGGGATGCTCCAGCTCGGTGTAGGCGCCACGCGCGACCAGCTGATGGTTGGTGAGCAGCTCCGGCAGCCGGACCATGGCGCCGGCCGGTATCCCGGCCGCCTGCAGGGTCTCCATCGCCTCGGTCGGCGTGTGCCGGAGCAGCCACTCCGCCAGCACCTCGTCGACCTCGGCGCGGTGGCCGATCCTGAGCTCGGCGGTGGCGAAGCGAGAGTCGTCGACGAGATCGGACCGGCCGAGCACACCGCACAGCCTCGCCCAGTCCGTGTCGTCGCGGACGGTGACGACACACCATTCGTCGTCCCCTGCGCACGCGTACACGCCGGACGGCGCCGAGTAGGGATCGGCGTTGCCGGGCGCACCGATCGATCCTGGTTCGAGGTGCTCGGCGACGAGCTGGTTGCCCAGTTGCACGATCGCGGCGTCGGCCTGGGCCACTTCGATCGCGGCACCGCGCCCGGTCCGCAGTCGGTCGATCAGCGCGGCAAGGATGGTGGTGGCGGTGACCTGCCCGGCGATGTGATCCGGGTAGACGGTCGAGCCGTCGCACAATCCGTCGGCCGTGTCCGAGTACCGCCACAGTGCCGACACGCCACAGGCTGCCCGCACCAGCGGTCCGTAGCCGAGCCGCTTGTTCCACGGGCCGACACTGCCGAAAGCGCTGCTCTCGGACACGATGATGCGCGGGTTGACGGCGGCGAGCTCGTCGTACGAGAGCCTCATCGACGCCAGCGTGCCGGGCTTGAAGTTGGCGAGCACGATGTCCGCGTCGGCCGCCAGGCGCTTGAAGATGCGGATGCCTTCGGGACTGCGCAGATTCAGGCCGAAGCTGCGACGGTTGCGGTGCCCCCACGCCACGGACGCCGCGAGGGCTGCGCCACGTTTCGACTGTCGCAGACCGTCCGGAAAATTGGAATTTTCGATCTTGATGACATTGGCTCCGTAGTCCGCGAACTGTCGCCCGAGTTCCGCGCCGAACACCACCACGCCCATATCGAGGACGCGCAGTCCCTCGAACGGACGGGCACCCGGTTCGCGGAGCGGCGCGGAGATCCGAACGGGAGCGTCGTCGTCGACCGAACCGAACAGCACTCGATTATGCTCACCCAATTTCGGTGCGCAAGTCCGGAATCCGGCCCGCTCACCGTTGATCTTCGCGTAGCCCGAGGGCACCCGAGCGGCGAGCCCGGACGCGATCTCGGCGTCGACGAATGTGCCGGATACATCGAAGTGCTCGGTCCTCAGGACCTCCGACACGGTGTTGAGCCCGCCGATGGGAATCCCGCGAGCGGCGCCTTCCGCGACGAGTTCGTCGCGGGTGTAGGTGCTGAACAGCTTCTCGATCAGCGGATTCAGCCGATCGGAAGCGGCGAAACGTGCGGGGATCGTGTCGTACTTCGGATCGGCGAACTCCTCCGGCTCACCGAGCCATTCGAACATCGCCCGCCACTGACGCCTGGCGAGCAGGCAGATGCGCACCTGCCCGTCGGCACAGCGGTACACCGGGTAGAAGTTGGCGGCGTCGGGCCGGCCACGGGGGAAGTCCTCGGAGCGACCTGCGGCAGCGGAGCCCTGCACACCGAATCCGGGGTCGAAGCCGTGCACGATGACCTCGAACGCCGAGATGTCGACGGTTTGTCCCCGTCCGGTGTGCAACCGATCGAAGTAGGCGAGCAGCGCCGACCACGCCGTGTGCACGCCCACCGACTCGTCGATCAGCCCGTGAGGCGGCAGCAGCGGCTGCTCCCCCGGTTCGCCGGAACGCGACAGCACACCGCTCAGTGCGTAGAGCACCTGCTCGGTCGCAGTCCAGTCACGATACGGCCCGTCCTGGCCGAAGCCGGTGATCGACACGGCCACGAGCTGCGGATTGATCCGGCACAGGTGTTCGGCACCGATTTCCCGAGCAGCGAGGAACCCCGGCGGGAAGGACTCGAGAAGAATGTCCGAGCGTCGCGCGAGGTCACGCAGCCGTTCCTGTCCCTCGTCTCCGTCCAGATCGAGGGTGACTCCGAGCTTGTTCGCATTGCGCAGCGCGAACGGAACGCTCACACCGCTGCGGACCGGTTGCGCCGAGCGCGAAGCCGAGCCTCCGGGAAGTTCGACGTGGACGACCTCGGCCCCGAGGTCGGCGAGAAACCGGCCCGCGGTGTCGCCGAATCCGTCTGTCAGTTCCAGTACCCGGACACCGTGCAGGGGTAGTGCCATCTTGTGCTCCAAATGTGGCTCGACGCGAGAGGTGTTTCTGGTCAGCGAGTTCCGAAGTACACCGACTTCGACGTGTAGTACGGTGCCAGCCCCTCCGGGCCGAGCTCGCGACCGAGGCCCGACGACTTGACGCCGCCGAACGGCGCGTCCAGGTCGAGGGCGTAGTAGTTCACCCCGACCGTGCCGCTGTGGATCCGTGCCGCCAGATCGAGGCCGTGCTGTTCGTCGGTGGTCCAGACCGTGCCGCCGAGTCCGTATTCCGAGTCGTTGGCGATCGCGACTGCCTCGTCCTCACCGTCGTAGGCGGTGACGGTCAGCACCGGCCCGAAGATCTCCTCCTGCGCGATGCGCGCGGAATTGTCGACGCCGGCGAACACGGTCGGCTCGACGAACCACCCCTGCGGCTGATCGCCGGGGATGCCGCCGCCGGTGGTGATGCGGTATCCGTCGGCGCGGCCCGACTCGATGTAACCGAGAACGCGGTCACGCTGGGCCGCCGAGACCAGCGGCCCCACGTCGGTGGCCTTGTCGAGCGGATCGCCCACGGTCAGTGCCCGTACGGTCTCGGTGACCGCGTCGACGACCTCGTCGTACCGGGAACGCGGGGCGAGGATCCGAGTGCTCGCGTGGCAGGTCTGGCCGTTGTTGACCAACGACACCTCGAGCAGGTTCCTCGCGAACACGTCGAGGTCGGCCTGTTCGGTGACGATCGCCGCGGACTTGCCGCCGAGCTCGAGCGTGACCGGACGCAGCAGCCGCCCGCAGACCTCACCGATCGCACGGCCTGCCGCCGTGGACCCGGTGAAGGCCACCTTGTCGACGCCCGGGTGCGAGACCAGGTAGGCACCGGCGTCGCGGCCGGCCGGGACGACGTTGACCACACCGCCGGGCAGACCGGCCTCGAGCGCGGCGTCGGCGAAAGCGAACGCGTCGAGTGCCGTCTCGGGCGCGGGCTTGAGCACCACCGTGCATCCCGCCGCGAGCGCGGGAGCCAGCTTCATCGCGGCGAGCGGCTGGGGGTAGTTCCACGGCGTGATGGCCGCGACCACACCCACCGGCTCGCGTCGCACGACGGTGCGACCGCCGAATGCGCTCGGCCGCACGTCCTCGTTGGACGCGTTGCGGATCAGCCCGGCGTAGTACGAGAGCATCGCGGCGGGGCCGAAACCGTTGACACCGCCCGACAGCGCGATCGGCATGCCGTTCTCGCGGCTCACCAGTCGGGACGTGTCGCGACCGCGGGATTTGAGGGCGGCCGCGAACCTGTCGAGCAGGTCCGCACGCTCGACGTCGGTCAGCCTGCTCCACGGGCCGGCGAGTGCTGTGCGCGCGGCCGCAACGGCGTCGTCGATGTCGACCTCGGACGCCAGAGCGGAAATACCGAGCACCTTCTCGGTGGCCGCCTCGACGACGTCGACGGTGCCACCGGCCTTCGGCGCCACCCATCGGCCGCCGATGAACAGTTCGTTCCTGTCCTGATCGTTCATGTCGTGCCTTTCGGAGGTGGCGGTCAGAGGGTGTCTTCGTGGCCGAGCAGCACCGAGCTCACCAACGGCGCCATCGGGCCGCCGATGAACAGGGAGGTCTTCGCGCCCGCCACCGGGTTGGTCGAGGTACCGCGGATCTGCCGGACTGCTTCGACCGCGAGGTTGAGACCGTTGATGAACGAATCGGCGAGGTTGCCGCCGCTGGTGTTGACGGGCAGCTTGCCGTTCGGGGCGGTGAGATTGTCGACGGTCATGAAGGTGCCGGCCGCCTCTCCAGGCGGGCACAAGCCGTGATCGATCAGTGCCGCAACGGCGGGACCACTGAAATTCTCGTAGACCTGCACGACGTCGACATCGTCCGGACCGAGGCCTGCCCCGGCCCAGAGTCGCTCGGCGACACCGGGTTTTCCGTTGTTCGCCGGGCCGAATCCGGCGCTCATGTACTGCTCGCCCAGGTCGTTGTCGATCAGTTCCGAGTATCCGCCCGGTGCGCCCTGTGCGCCGGACAGCAGGTACGCCGGGTCGGGGCGCAAAGTCTTGGCCCGCTCGGCCGAGACGAGCACCAACGCGACCGCGCCGTCGCTTTCCCGGGAGCAATCGAACAGGTGGAACGGCTCGGCGATCAACCGCGAGTTCTCGTAGGAGTCCTCGTCGAGGGGCCGGCCGTAGCCCTGCGCGGTCGGGTTGTTCTGCGCGTGCTGGTACGAGGCGAGGACGAGCGAGCGCATCGCCGAGCGCGGCACCCCGCCGTGCTCGAGCATCCGCTGAGTGCGCATCGCACAGATCTGCGCGGGGGAACCGATGCCGTGCGCGAGGAAGTGACTGCCGTAGTGGTACTTCGCGTATCCGAGCCGACCCGTATCCGCCTGCGTCATGGCGCGGTAGACCACCACGCACTCGGCCTGACCGGTGGCGATCGCAGTTGCCGCGTTCGTGATGGCAGCTGCGACGCTGCCGCCGCCACCGCCCCACATCATGTTCGACCAACGCAGCTCGTCGATCAGCAGTGCGCCGCCGATGATGGCCCCGTCGTTGGCGCCCCCCGCGTAGGAGACGAAGCCGTCGATCTCGCGGGGGTTGATGCCTGCGTCGGCACATGCTTCGAGGATGACCTCGAGCGTCATGCGCTTTTCGCTGTGCGGCGCCTCGCCGCGCTTGTAATGCTGTTCGGCGATGCCGACGACTGCGGCGGCACCGCGTAGGGCGTTGTCGCTCATCGCTTTTCTCCCTCTACGATCGAGTCGGCCCGGCGCCAGCGCAACAACGGCCAGGCGGCACCCTCGGTCCGCTCGAACGCTCCCACGACTCGGTCGCCGATCTCGGGGTTCGCATCGATGTCGTCGGTGAGGATGCCGAGGACCCGGCGGCCGTCGGCGTGCGGCAGTTCGACGAGCACCGTGACGTACGGCAACCGATCGGCATATTCGTCCATGTACGGGTACCAGCTGCGATTCCAGCTGTAGACGGTGCCGACCGGTTCGACGGCCTCCCAGTCGAGATCGAAGCTGTGGCAGTTGCCGCAGATGGCCTGCGGCCCCCAGATCCACGTGCGGCAATCGCTGCAGCGCTGAAGGCGCAGCTCACCGGCGAGGAGACCGTCCCAGTACGGCTGATCGAGTCCGTCCGGCGCGGGTCCCCACGGTTCGGTCGCGAGTTCTGTTGCGGTCATGCGTTCGCCTCGGTTCCGGCGGGGAAGTTCTCGAGCTTCGCCGCGAGCCAGCGTCCGTCGCGCAGCTCCCAGATCGAGCGCAGCCCGATCGAACGGTCGCCCATGTCGTAGACGGTCTCGCCCACCATCCGGTCACCCTCGGCGCGCACGTCCTTGATCTCGAATCCTTTCGTGGCCTCGCGGGGGGCGTCGATTCCGTCGAAAACCTGCGGAATGTTCTCTCGCACCATGTCGGCGAGAGCGGCCTTCATGTTTCCGGCGACAACGTAGCCGACATGCTGTTCGTACAGTGCACGAAAGTCTTCGACAGACATCTGTGAACTCCTCGATTCGTGACACGAGCCGGTCGTGTCCGTCAGTGCAATAACCTTATGTCGTTAGATAAACGCCGTCAACGTCGCGCGAAGTGGAACTGCCCGTTCTCCGCGATCGAGACGTGCTGACCTGCAACATCGACCTCCGTGAGGCGCGCGAGGTCCTCGGCATCCGTGGTCGCCGCGAGGGCCCGCTCCCCTGCCGCCGTGCGTGCCGCGAGGAAACCGCGCTCCGGTGAACCGTCGCGGCCGTACACCACGGTCCACGACTCCACCGACGCCGTGCCCGCGTAGGACACGAGCGCGGCGGTCGTGGGCTGCCCCACCACCTCGGCCTGCACGTCCAGCCGCCGGAACCCTCCGACAGGAGGTTCCGTCCGGTACACGCCCACGGCATGCTTGGTGAGATAACCGCTGTTGGCGGTCACCAGACCGTACGAACCTGGGGACTCCCGCACCCGTCGCGCCATGGTCGCGATCGAATGGCTCACGTAGTTGTTCCACGGGCCGCCCCCGAAGGTCAGACCACCGGTCACGGTGAGGGGCCGACCCGGATCGTCGAGCGCAAGTCCCAGCTCGTTCGCCGCAACCTGTACCGCCGACGGAAAACACGAGTAGATGTCGACGTGGGCGACGTCGTCCAGCCCGATACCTGCGAGCTCGAGAGCCCGCGCGCCCGCGATGCGAATCGCCGGCGACCCGTCGAGGGCGCCTCGCTCGGCGATGGCGTACGTATCGTGCGATTCGGTACCGGACTGCGGAAAGACCCAGTTCTCCCGCGCAATACCGAGTCGGGTCGCGGTCTCGACCGAGCACATCAGCAGCACCGCACCCTGATCGACCATGTTGTTCGAGTTCAGCAGCTTGGTGTAGGGCGTGGAGATCATCCGGTTCTCGGGCGACGGTGTCGCGATCTCCGCCGCGGTGTACTCCCGCTGCACCCACGCGTTCGGGTTCGTCGCCGCGATCTTGCTGAACCGCGACCACAGGCCCCCGATGAATTCGCGGTGCTCCTCGGGGGAGCGTCCTGCCGAGATCCGCAGCGCCTGCTCGAACAGCGGATAGACGTACGAGGGCCGGTCCAGACCGATCCGGCGTTCGCTCTCGTCGGCCATCGGCACATCGGTGACCATGATCTCGGCAGCGGGCACCGACTCGTCCTGCACGGTCCACTCCGGGCGCTGCTTCTGCGCCCGCAGCTTCGTGCGGGTGCGCCACGATTCGGCGCCACCGATGAGCACGACGTCGGCGCGGCCGGCGGCGATGTCCTCGGCGGCGCCGTTGACCAGCACCTGCGGGGTGCTGCCACCGTTTCCGGAGTAACCGGTGTGCCGTACGGTCGCGCCGATACGCTCCCCGACGAGTGCGCCGGGGTCGCGATAACGCCACGACAAGAGCCCGACGACGCGGACGGAGTCGACCAGTGCGAGCAGGCGCGCGGACCCGGCGTCGGCAGCGGCCTCGCGCGCCGCGCGCACCATCAGATCGACGGGTTCGACGCCGCCGCCGCGTTCGTCGGCCTGGCCGGTGCCGACCAGGATCGGGGTTCTCGGATCGAGGGTCACGACTGCACCGCCTCCAGAATGCGCTCGCGGTTCTCCGGCTTCGGCCAGCCACCGAGGATGAGGGTGGTCACGCACGTGGACTTCCACTTGGTTTCGATCTCTTCGATGATCTTGTCCGCGGGACCCACGAGGGCGACGTCCTCGACCATCTCGGTGGGTACGGCCTGCGCAGCGAGCTCGGGCCGTCCGCTCAGGTACAGGTCCTGGATCTCGGCGCACACCTGACCCCACCCCATGCGGGCAAACACGTCGTTGTGGAAGTTGACACCCTTGGCCCCCATTCCGCCGGCGTAGAGCGCGACGGTGGGCTTGAGTCGGGAGGCGGCCTTCTCCACGTCGTCGTTCTCGATGAGCCAGCACACGTTCGCGACCTCGAAGTCGTCGGCGGTGCGGCGCGCTCCTTCGCGCGCGAAGCCCTCGGCGAGTGCCTTGCGGTAGAACTCGTCGCTCTTGGGCGAGAACCACAGCGGCGTCCAGCCGTCGGCGATCTCGGCGGCGAGCGCCACGTTCTTCGGGCCCTCGGCGCCCATGTAGACGGGGATGTCGTTGCGGAGGGGATGAACGATCGACTTGAGCGGCTTCCCCAGTCCGGAGCCACCCTCGAGCGGCAGCTGGTAGTGCCGTCCCGAGTAGGTCACCGGCTTCTCACGCGCCCACACCTGCCGCATGATCTCGATGTACTCACGGGTGCGTTCGAGCGGGCGCGGGTAGGGCTGCCCGTACCAACCCTCGACGACCTGCGGTCCGGACGCGCCGATGCCGATGATCACGCGACCGCCGCTGAGGTGATCGAGGGTCTGCGCGGCCATCGCCAGCGCGGTCGGTGTGCGTGCCGACATCTGGCATACCGACGTCCCCAGCTTGATCCTCGAAGTCTGGGCTCCCCACCACGCCAGGGGCGTCAGCGCATCGGACCCGTAGGTCTCGGCCGTCCAGAAACCGTCGACTCCGAGCGCTTCGGCTTCGGCGAGCATCCGTTCGACGTTGCGCGGCGGACCCGAGCCCCAATACCCTGCGGCGATACCAACTCTCATGCTGCTTCACTGCCTCTTCGGTGTCGTCGAATCAATCGGGTGCCGGTCAGTGATTCCGGAACTGCGGCGGACGCTTCTCGAGGAACGAGACCACGGCTTCCTTGTGATCGCGGGTCAGGGAGCTGAGGATCTGCGTCCGGTTCTCGAGGTCGATCGCGGCGCGCATACTCGGCACTTCCAGGTTCGACCACATCACTTCCTTCGTCATCCAGACACCGAACGGGCTGTTGCGTGCGATGGCCTCGGCAGTGTCCAGCGCGACGTCGAGCAGCTCATCGGCGGGCTCGACGGACGAGGTCAGTCCGATCCGCTCGGCTTCGGCAGCGTCGACGGACCTGCCGGTGAGCATGATCTGTGCAGCGCGGGAGAACCCGATCATGCGCGGCAGCAGCCAGCTCATGCCGATGTCGCAGTTGGACAGGCCGCGGCGGATGAACGCGGCATGGAACACGGCGGATTCCGACAAGATGCGTATGTCGGCCATGAGCGCGAGGGACATTCCGCCGCCCGCTGCGGCACCGTTGACCGCCGCGATGATCGGTGGCCGCGCACTGCGGAATGCATCGACGAGACCCGCGATGTGCTTCTGCACCCGCAGTCCGAGTTGCGCGCGACCTTCCCCCTCGGTCGCGCCCAGCGGAGTTCCGTATCCGCGCAGATCCAAACCTGCGCAGAAGGCACGTCCCGCACCGGTGAGCACGATCGCACGAGTGGTCGAATCGTCTCGCACCTCGGCGAGCACCTGGTGCAGCGAGTCGATGAGGTCCACGTTCATGGCGTTGAGCTCGTCCGGACGATTGAGCCGAATCAGGAGAACACCCGGCCGCGGCCGCTCGGTCAGGATCGGTTTTGCATCGGACATACGGCTCTCCCCAGGGGCGAAGGACTCGACAGAGACAGACTAATGCCTTTAGATTAAAGCTCGAGGAACCGGCGTACACAACCGAAGGAGCTCACGATGACGAACCTCGACCGCAAAGTGGCGGTGGTGACGGGAGCCGCCAGTGGAATCGGCGCGGCCACTGCACAGGTATTCGCCGAGCGTGGGGCCCGCGTGATCGTGGCGGATGTCGACGACGTTCGCGGGCAGGCCGTCGCCGCCGCCCTCGGACCACGCGGCGTGTACCTGCACACCGATGTGCGCGTCGAATCCGAGGTCGAGGCCACCGTCGCACTGGCGATCGACCGGTTCGGACGACTCGACTGCATGGTCAACAACGCCGGCCGCGTAGGTGCCTGGACATTCCTCGAGGACACCTCTGTCGAGGAATGGGACGACGGGTTCGCCGTGCTCGCACGCAGCGTGTTCCTCGGGACCAAACACGCCGCGCGCGTGATGCGCGACCAGGGCTCGGGCAGCATCGTCAACGTCTCGAGCGTCGCGGGCATACGCACCGGATTCGGACCCCACCCCTACAGCGCCGCGAAAGCCGCAGTGCTGCAACTGACCCGGACCGCGGCCGTGGAGCTGGCCGAGTTCCGGATCCGTGTCAATGCACTCGTCCCCGGCGGAGTCGCCACCCGCATCGTCGGCCACGGTGCGGGACTCGAAGACGAAGCACTCGACCGCAGCGTCGACGCCGTACGGCGTAGCCTGACGACGTTCCAGCCCATCCCGCGAGCCGGCGAACCCGAGGACCTGGCGCACGCCGCGGCGTTCCTCGCCTCCGACGACGCGGAGTTCGTCACGGGCCAGGCCCTGGGAGTGGACGGGGGCCTGACCCTGGGCAAGAAGTGGCCGTCCAACTATCGGGACGAGGCTCAGTCGGCATCGAGTCGCACAGTCACCGTAGGCGGTTGACCCCGTGACGACGCGCCGGGTCCACACGTTCTGCCGCATCTGCGAGCCGGGCTGCGGCCTCGTCGCCCACATCCGGAACGAGCAGGAGATCACACTGCAACCGGACAAGGATCATCCGATTCACAAGGGGTTCGCCTGCCACAAGGGTGTGCACTTCCTCCACGTCCACAACGACCCGAACCGCCTCGACCGTCCACTCAAACGCACGAATCCCCGGCACGAGGGGGTCGGCAACTTCACACCGATCGACTGGGACGATGCGGTCCGCGAGATCGCCGAAAAAATCATGGACATTCGCCGGCGGTACGGACGCAACGCGCTCGCCGTCTATCAAGGCAACCCGTCCGCGTTCAACGGCACCTACTATGCCAACGCGGCGTCCCTCGCCCGTGGATTCGACACCAGGATGCGTTTCAGCGCCGGAACCCAGGACACATCGGCAAAATATGCTGCAAGCGAGGCGATCTATGGGGCATCGATGGCGCATCCGATCCCAGATCTGCTACACACCGACTACTTCCTGTGTCTCGGCAGCAACCCTCTCGTCTCACGCATGACATTGCTGCACATCTCCGACCCGATGGCCAAGCTCCGGGCGGTCAAGAAGCGCGGAGGTACCGTGCTGTTCGTCAATCCGCGACGGATCGAGTCGTCGGGACCGGACACCGGTGATGTGCTGCTGATCAAACCCGACTCCGACTTCTACTTCCTCGCAGCAATCCTGCACGAGATCGTCTTCCGGATCGGATACGACCGCCCCGCTGTGGAGAAGCATGCCCGCAACATCGACGGGCTGCTCGATTTCGTGCGAGGGTATTCCGTCGAGCGAGTGACCGCAGCGACCGGCATCGAAGCCGACGTCATCCGGCAGGTCGCCGACGACTTCTGTGCCGCCCCCACCGCCAGCATCTACATGGCGACCGGGGTGAACCAGGGACGCCAGGGCGCACTGGCGTACTGGATGCTCAACATGATCAGCCTCTTCTCTGGCAATCTCGGCCGCCGAGGCGGCAACATCTACTCCCGCGGCATGACCGACGTCGTGCACAATTCGAAGCGCAAACGCGAAGATCCGTTCTTCCGGGACAGCTTGGGTGAGGTCCGCACGGTCGGTGGGGATCTACCCGCAGCACGTCTGCCGGAATACATCGCGAACAGGGACGATCCGATCAGGGCGTTGATCGTCATCTCCGGCAATCCGCTGTTGTCGGTAGGTGGAGCAGAGGGCATGCGTCGCGCGCTGGAAGACCTCGAATTGATCGTCACGATCGACCTGTACCGGACGGTCACCGGCGAGATGGCGGATTACGTTCTTCCCGCCACGGACTGGCTCGAACACGAGGACGTCAACTTCCTGAACACGATGGGCGTCGCCATGGAACCCTACGTGCAGTACACCCCCGCGGTGGTACCGCCGAGGAACGACCGGCGCGACGACTGGTGGATCCTGTCCCGAATCCAGCAGGAGATGGGCGTGAAGACGCTGCTCGACAGCCCCGATCCGAACCCTCTCGCCAACGCAGATGCCGCCATGCGCGACGCCGGCCTGAGCCTCGAGCGACTCAAAGAAATGCCCTGCCAGACCGCAGTATTGCCCGAAGCGGACCCGTCGCACATGTTCACCATCGCGGTGCAACACGACGACGGCCTGATCGACTGCTGTCCGGCGATTTTCCGGCGCGCATACCGCGCCGTCGAGGACATTCTGGAGGAGTTGTCGAACGAGAGCCCGGAGCAGCTCAAACTCATCACCCGTCGCACCCTGTACATGGTGAACAGTTGGCTGCACAACCTACCGATACTGAAACAAGGCGATCACCAGGACAATCCACTGTGGATGAACCCTGACGACGCGGATCGACGCGGACTGGTCGCCGGTGACGATGTCATCGTCCACAACCGCCACGGGGCGATCGACGCGACATTGGCATACGACGCAACGCTCAGGCCGGGGGTGGTCGCGATGACACACGGATGGGGCCAGAGCTCGGCGCGCGGCCTCGACGTGGCGCGTCGTTACCCCGGCGTGAACGTGAACATGCTGTCCCCCAGCGGAAAAGAAGGATACGACATCCTCAGCAATCAGTCGCACCTCACCGGCATCAATGTCGAAATCACACGGCGTGAACCACGGAGTCCCCGATAGACCAATCTAATGCCTATAGGCTAGTGTGTCTCCCGTCACTACACCATCCGGGCCGATCGCCCACCCCTCACAACGCGAGGTTTCGCATGACCGAACGTACAACCGCCGTTGCAGGCTCTCCTGCAGATGCGAACTCCGGGCGCTCTCGCGCGGACTCACGACGCGCAAGCCGCGCCGCCTTTGTCGGAACCCTTCTCGAGTACTACGACTTCAGCCTCTATGCCTCGGCGGCGTCGGTGGTATTCGCGAGTGTGTTCTTCTCCGGCTCGAGCCCACTTCTGGGAACGCTACAGGCCGTCGGCACATTCGCGGTCGGCTTCCTGGTCCGTCCGGTGGGCGGGGTGATCCTGGGCAGCCTCGGCGACCGCATCGGCCGAAAGCGCATACTCGTCTTCACCCTCGTCCTGATGGGTATCGCCACCCTGCTCGTCGGCTTGCTGCCGGGGTACGACCAGATCGGCTGGGCCGCACCGGCTCTTCTGGTCTTCCTCCGAATCCTGCAGGGCATCGGCGCCAGCGGTGAGTACGGAGGCGCGGCCCTGGTCGCCGTCGAATTCTCACCCGAGAAGAAGAAGGGCTTGATGGGATCGCTGCCCGGCATGGGGGCGGCACTCGGCGGCGTGCTCGGAACGCTGTCTCTGCTGACGGTGTCGTCCCTGATGTCCCAGGAGAGCTTCCTCGCGTGGGGCTGGCGCATCCCGTTCCTGTGCAGCGTCGTAATCCTCGCCTACGGCCTGTGGCTACGCCGCAGCCTGCCCGAAACACCTGCATTCCGGGAGATCGAGGAGAGCAATGCCGTCTCGAAGCGTCCGCTCTTCGACGTGATCCGCCAGCAACCGCGCGCCCTGCTGACCGTGCTCGTAATGACCATCGGCCAGACCGGTATCGGTTACTTCTACATCGTGTTCATGGGCACCTTCGGCACCAACCAGCTCGGTTTCGGCGGAACGGAAGTGCTCGTCGGCCTGATCGCCGCACAGCTCACGAATGCCCTTCTGATTCCGATGTTCGGGTCCCTGTCGGACCGGGTCGGGCGCGCACCTGTGATCATGTTCGGCTTCCTCTACAGCGCGGTATTCGCATGGGTCGGCATCTCGCTCCTGTCCGGCGTCGGAACACCCCCGTTGCTGTACTGGGTGGTCATGGCGGCCGGAAACGGTATCGGCGTCGCGGCCATCTTCGGCCCGATGGGCGCATACGTCATCGAGCTGTTCCATACGCAGCACGCCTACAGTGGCCTCGGCCTCGGCCGTGAGGCCGGCAATGCACTCGGCGCGGCATTCGTCCCGGTCATCGCGGTTGCCTTGGCCTTCGACGACACCACGGTGTACCTCAGCCTCCTGATCTGTGTCGTCTCCCTACTCGGGTTTGCGGCGACCGTCCTGTCCCGTACCCGATCGACGTCCCCGAGCGAGCAGAACGACAACACGGCGCCGGTGGCCGTGTAACACCCGCCGTGCGCGTTTCTGGCAGTGAGCGCTATCAGAAACGCGCACGGGTGCGGGGTCACGCAACGACAATGCGACCCATGCCGATCGAATCGGCATGGGTCGCATTGTCGTGGACCTCAGACGCCTACCGGACCGCCTCGCCAGACACCGATCTCCTCACCCGAGACGTCGGCGGCGGCGTCGCTCACCAGAAACGACACCGTCGAGGCGATCGATTCGGGTGGAATCGACGGCCAGTGTCTGGTCAGCGCCTCGACGCCGGCTTCGCCTCCCGACGCCACGATGTCGGTGGCGACGAACCCGGGCATCACAGAGTTGACCGTGATGCCGCGACGGGCGACTTCCACGGCCATCGTCTTGGTCATCGCAACCAAGCCGGCCTTCGCCGCGGAATAGGCGCTCATGCCGGGTGACGGGCGGCGTCCCCCCGACGGGCTGTTGACGAAAACCACACGGCCCCAACCTTCTTCGTACATGGCAGGCAAGGAAAAGTGCGTGCAGTAGAACGCCCCGTTGAGATTGACCGCAATGACTTCGTCGAACTCTTCGGGGCCCTGCTTGCGGGCCGCACCGGCCTTGTTCATGCCCGCATTGTTGATCAGCACGGTGGGGGCACCCAGTCGGGCGGTCGTGTCGGCAATGAGACGTTCCGCGTCGGTAGCCCTCGACACATCAGCCTGGATTGCCACGGCCTGTCCACCGTCCGCGACGATCTTCGCCACCACGTCCTCGGCGTCGCGCGCACTACGGGAATAGTTGACTGCGACGGCGAAGCCGTCGGCGGCGAGCCGCTGGGAGACGGCCGCGCCGATGCCGCGCCCCCCTCCGGTGACGACGGCAACCTTCTGCGAGCTCACTTCTGATTCACCGAACCTTTTCGTAGTTGTCGGGCACATGCGCGAAGGTGTCGCGCAGTTGGCGCTTGGCGATCTTCCCGCTGGGCATTCGGGGCAGCGGTTCGTCCAGGAAGACGACATAGCGCGGTACCTTGTAGTCGGCGAGGCGCTCGTTGCAGAAGCCGACGATCTCGGATTCCTTCATCTCCGTGGTCGTTCTGACCAGCGCTGCCGGGGTCTCCCCGAACTTGGCGTCGGGGACGCTGATCACAGCGACCTCTTCGACCTCCGGGATCTGGTTGATGACGGTTTCGATCTCGGCGGGGGAAATGTTCAGACCACCGGAGATGATCATGTCCTTGAGACGGTCGACGTACGTCAGGTAGCCGTTCTCGTCGAGCTTGCCGAGGTCTCCGGTCTGCAACCAGCCGTCGATCAGGGCCGCGCGCGTGGCCTCCTCGTTGCGCCAGTACCCGGGCATCATTCCCGGTCCCCGCAGCAGTATCTGGCCCACCTCGTCGGGGGGTAGGTCATTGCCCTCGGGGTCGACCACCCGGATCTTCGTGAAGATGCCGCCCCACCCGCACTTGTCGGGGTGCTCCGCGGCCTCGTCCCGCGGCATTGCGGTGGCCGATCCGCCGATCTCCGTCTGACCATAGATCTGCCGCAGGGACACCCCTCGAGCCTGCCACTTGCGCAGCAGGTCGACGGGCACGCGCGCTCCGCCGACGTGTGCGGTGATCATGTGGCTCAGATCCGTGTCGGCGAACCCGGGCACCTTCGCGATCTGCTCGAAGAGAATCGGGGGTCCGGTCAGGGTGTTGGCCTTGTCCTCGGAGAGGATGCGCAGCGCTGCCGACGGATCGAATCCTGGCTGCAGGAAAAGGGTTCCGCCGTGAATCACGACACGCGATATGCCCCAGACGATGCCGGCGGCGGTGAACAGCGGCAGGACCAGTACCGGGCGCAGACCGTTCGGCTGAATCGGTTCCATCAGCGACCACTCGTGCATCTCACCGGCAATCGTGGCGTGCGTGAAGATCACGCCCTTCGGCTTCCCGGTGGTGCCGCTGGTGAAGACGATGGCAGTGGGAGTGTCGAGATCGACGATCGGCGAGCGGTACTTCGCGTGTTCGCGGCCGCGTAGCGGGCGCACATCCTTCTCGAACACGGCGACCGAGAAGGTGTTGCGCGCCTGCTGGACCTCTTCCAGTCGCGGCAGCAGCGCCTCTTCGCAGTAGACCACGGCGGGTTCGCAGTCGTCGACGAGGGTGGTGAGCTCGCCGGAGAGCATGCGCTGGTTGAACCCCACTGCGATGGCGCCGACCTTCATGGCGCCGAGCGCGGCCACGGCCCATTCGAGGCTGTTGGCGCCCAGAAAGCCCACTCGATCACCCGGCGTGACGCCGCGGGAGGCGAGGTCGTTCGCGACGCCGTCCGCCCAGCTCGACAGCTCTGCGTAGGTGACGACATCGCCGTCGAAGTCGATCGCGGGCAGATCCGGCTTCGACCGGGACCAGTAGGTCAAAGCGTCTACAACGGTGCCGCTCATGTAGCCCTCCATGAATGTGTGTCGTCGACGCGGGCCCACCTCAGTGAGGCAGATCACACCCGCTCTTCAAATCTAAAGGTTGTTGTTTATCCGGGCAAGTACGAACGGGCGTCCGCACCGTGGGCGACCGCGAGCATCGCCTCGACCTCGACCAGTTTCTGCCGAGCCCGGCCTCGACGACGCCCTTCGGTACGTTCGTACCGGTCGATGCGCCGCCAGCCGTCGAAGCCGAACGCACCCGGGCAGCGCGCCTCGACGATCGACGCCAGATCGTCGCCGGTGCGGCTCGGTCGCGGCAGCAGCGCACGTTCGTGGTCGGCGACGATCGCCTCGACGGTCTCCGCGGCGCAGTATCTGTTGGTTCCGATCACCCCGGTCGGCCCCCGCTTGATCCAGCCTGCGACGTAGAGACCGGGTATCGGACGGTTGTCGGCCGGATCGACGACACGACCTGCGATGTTGGGTATCGTGCCGCGCGCCGCGTCGAACGGCAGACCCGGCACCGGACGGCCGCGGTATCCCACCGACCGCAGCACCAGCGAGGCTTCGAGATCCTCGCCGGGCCCCGCCACACCGTACGGCGCGATCCGCAATCCCTCGACGCGAGTGCCGCCGAGGACCTCGATCGGCGCGGCGTGGAAACGTAGGGTGACCGTCCGCCTGCCCGGTTGCGGACGCCGCTGCGCATACTCGGCGATCGTCCGCAGCTTGATCGAGGCACCCTCCGGCGCGTCGTATCCGTCCTGGACAGTCACGTCGACTTCCGGTAACAATCCCAGCGCGAGCAACTCCGGCGTCGTGAAGGCGCCGTGCTCGGGTCCGCGGCGCCCGAGCACCACCACTTCCTCGATCGCGCTGCGGCGCAGTACATCCAGGGCATGCTCCGCGATGTCGCCGGGCACGAGCCGTTCGGGATCGCGTGCCAGGATCCGCGCCACGTCCAACGCGACATTGCCGTTGCCGATCACCACAGCGCGGCGCCCCGACAGATCGAAGGTTCGGTCCGCGTAGTCCGGATGCCCGTTGTACCAGCCGACGAATTCCCTTGCGGCACTGCTACCCGGCAGGTCTTCGCCCGGGATACCGACCTTCCGGTCGTCGGAAGCACCGCCCGCATGGATCACCGCATGGTGGTGGTCGAGCAGTTCGTCGACGCCGAGGTCACGTCCGACCTCCACACCGAGGAATGCGCGGAAGCCGCTGCGGCCGGCGGTACGGGAAAATCCCCGTTCGACGGCCTTCGTCGTCTGATGATCCGGGGCCACACCGAAGCGGACGAGGCCGCCGACGACGGGGAGCCGCTCGAACATGGAGACCTCGACGTCGACGTCGCGCCGTTTCAGCAGTTCCTCGGCAGCGTAGAAGGCGGACGGACCGGAACCCACGATCGCCACTCGCAGCGGACCGGGCCGCTCGGCGACCACGACGGGCGCCCTCGGCACCTCCGTCGGGCCGGACACGGTCGGGTTACCCAGGAAGTATGCGGCATTGAGATCCTTGTAGATCTCGGTCTCGGGTGTGAGATCGCTGTCGGGCACGATCGCCTCCACCGGACACACGTCGGCGCACGCCCCGCAATCGATGCAGGTGTCCGGATCGATGTAGAGCATCTCGGTGCGCGCGTACTGCGCTTCGTCGGGCGTCGGGTGAATGCAGTTCACCGGACACACCGCGACACACGTCGCGTCGTTACAGCATGCTTGCGTGACTACGTACGTCATAGGTACTCCGGTTGATCGTGTGCTTCCGAACTCGGTTCCGGTGTGAGGAAGCGGTAGCCGTAGCGTTCTGCAAGTTCACGGGCGCGGGCCGTGAACCCCTCCACACCAGCGGAATAGGACCGTCTGAACGAGACGACTCCCCCCGTGTGCGCGGGGAACCCGATCCCGAGGACGGATCCGGTATCGGCGTCGGCCTCGGAGCCGATCACGCCCTCGTCGAGACAACGCATCGCTTCGAGCACCTCGACGAAGAGCAACCGGTCGCGCATGTCCTGGAGCGGGATGGTCCGGGGAATCCCGAACACGTCGCGAAGACCGGGCCACAGCCCGAGTCGCGTGCCGGCCGCGTCGTACTCGTAGAACCCACGACCCACCGACCGACCACCCCGACCGTGCTCGTCGATCATCCGGTCGCGGACACGGTCCGCGCCATTCGCCCGCCACACATCCCCGACAGCCTCGACAGCGACACGGTTCTCTCGCTGCACCGTGCGGTTGAGGGTCAGCGTGATCTCGTCGAGCAACTGCAGCGGCGGCACCGGGTATCCGGCTTCGAGCGCCGCACGCTCGACGAGCACCGGATCGATTCCTTCCCCGACCGCGACCATCGCCTCGTCGAGATACGGCTGCATCACCCGGCTGGTGAAGAACCCCCGGCTGTCGCGCACCACGATGGGCGTCTTCCCCAGCATCCGTGAGTACGTCAACGATGCTGCGAGCGTCGCCTCCGAGGTGCGCGCACCGACGACCGTCTCCACCAACGACATCCGGTCCACGGGTGAGAAGAAGTGCATCCCGACGAAGTTCTCCGGGCGGGCCAGCGTGGCGGCGAGGGTTGTGACCGGCAGGGTCGAGGTCGTCGACGCGAGGAGGGTACTCGGCTCGGTGACGGCCTCGATCGACTGCAGGACCTGTTGCTTGATGGCGACGTTCTCCGCCACGGCCTCGACCACCAACGACGCCGGCGCCAGGTCCGACACCCGTTCGGTAGGCGCGATGCGATCGAGCAACGCCGACGAGGCGGCCGCATCGGCCCTTCCGGCCTGCAGCGCGCGCATTTCGCGCCGGGCGGCGTAGGTCTTTCCTCGGTGCGCACCCTCGAGGCTCCGGGCAAGGAGCACGACGTCGGCTCCGGCCCGCGCGCACGTGTACGCGAGGGCCGAGCCCATCATCCCGGCCCCGACGACGCCGATCGTGATCCCGGCCGAATCGCCCGACTCCGCGCTCATGACGGTGGGTTCTCTACGCGGGTGACGTCGACGGGGAACCCGTTGAAGATCGGGGCGCCGGTCAGCGGCTCGACCACGGTGTCGTCGACGAGGGCGTTGACGTTCGCACCGGGGGCGGCGGCCGAGCGTCCGGTGCGCAGACCAGGGCCGTGGTGACCCCACCCGTGCGGCAGGCTCACCACCCCCTGGCGCATCGCGTCGGTGATGTGTAGTTCGGCGACGACAGCACTGGTCTTCGAGGCGATACGCACCGTGTCGCCGTCGACGAGGTTGCGTTCGGCAGCGTCGAACGGATTCATGTACAGCGCGCACTGGCCTGCGTCGGGTTGGGGCAGCGCGTTGTGCAGCCAGGAGTTCATGCCGCGACGCTGGCGCCGGTTGACGAGGACCAACTCCGGCACGGGCTGTGCCAGCGCATCACGCAGGCGCGGCAGGTCGGCAGCCAACGCAGCGGGCAAAAGGTTGATTCTGCCGTTCGGGGTGCGCAGCACCTCGGGGACCCGCGGCTGCAACGGCCCGTAATCGATGCCGTCGGGAGTGCGCTCGAGTAGTTCGAGGGTCAGTCCCCCCGGCACAGCGCCGAACCGATCGCCGTACGGGCCGCTGCGCAACCGCAGGTCCAGCAGCCGCTGCGGACCGGTGCGGCCCTCGGTTGCCCGGACGACGTCGTCGACTTCGCAGCCGGCGAGTTTGGCTGCGCGACGGATCGCGGTGGTCGCCACCTCGTCGTCGAGTTCGGTGATCGGCCGCTCCGGTTCGCCGCGGACGATCCCCGTCAGGCGCAGCAGGATCTGCCACTCGGGCATCTCCCCGGGGGCCGGCTCGAGCAGGGGGGCGGTGTACCGGGCCACATTGCGCACCTGGAAGTGCGTGAGCGCGAGGTCGTGGTGTCCCCGTGTCGTGAGCGGCGGAGGGGGCAGGATGACATCGGCGTAGCGGGTCGTTTCGTTCAGATACCCGTCGATGCAGACCATGAATTCGAGGTCGGCCAGAGCTGCCTCGACAGCGTTGCTGTTCGGAAACGACCGGGCCAGGTTCCCGGAGATGGTGACCAGAGCGCGCACCTGTCCGGGACCCGGGGTGAGGACTTCCTCGGCGAAACAGACCGCGGGGAGCTCTCCCATCGCCTCGGGCATGTTCCGGACCCGCGACCGCCACCGATCGAACACGAGCGGGGCCTTCGGGTTGGCGGGCCAGGTGGTCGGTCCGCCGGCGGGTGGCACCGGGAACATCGCGCCGCCCGGCCGATCGAGGTTTCCGGTCACGATGTTGAGGACTTCGACCATCCAGTTGGCGACCGAACCGAATTCCTGGGTACACGAACCCATCCGGGAATGTGCAACGGCCGCGTCGGAAGCGGCGAATTCCCTTGCCACCCGGCGGATCACGTCGGCATCGATACCGCAGATCGGCGCGACCGCATCCGGGGTGAACTGTTCCGTGAGCCGAAGGACCTCGTCCAGACCGTCGACGTACTCGGTCAGGCGACCGGGCGCAGTGAGCCTCTCGGTCGCGATCACCGAGACGAGTGCGAGCAGGAGAAATGCGTCGGTGCCGGGCCGGATGGCGAGGTGGAGGTCGGCGACCTCCGCCGTGCGGGTGCGCGCCGGGTCGACTACCACCAGGGTGCCACCGCGCTCTCGCAGCGCTTCCAGACGCTTGCCGATTCCCGGCGCGGTGACGGTACTGCCGTTCGACACCAGCGGATTCGACCCCAGGATCAGCAGGTACGACGTGCGGTCGATATCAGGGACCGCCATTCCGAGCCCGGTTCCGTAGAGCAGGGCGTTCGCGTAGTTCTTCGGAAGTGTGTCGATGCTCGCGGGCGAGTAGACGTTGCGGGTCCCGATCACCGAGATCAGTGGCAGCGTGTAGAACGACGGGTCCAGGTGGTGCGCGGCGGGATTACCCGAGTAGACAGCGCAGCTGTCGGGGTCCGCCGCGATGATCGGAGGCAGGCGCCGGCCGATCTCGGCAAATGCCTCGTCCCACGTTGCCTCACGGAAATCGTCCCCGTCGCGGATCAACGGGGTGCGCAGGACGTCGGGGTCGTTCTCCAGCTGCCCGAGGCCCAGTCCCTTCGCGCAACTGTGCCCCGCGGTGAACACGTCGTCGGGGTTCGGCCGCACCGACGTCACGGTGCGGCCGTCGAGTTCGAAGAGCAGGCCGCACGTCGCTTCGCACAGCGGGCAGATGCGTGCGCCTGTCGTTTTGGCGGAAGTGTCAGTGAGCACCGGCGGGGACCTCCACTTCGATGCTGACCGGCACCGCAGTCATCACCGGCATCGCGTTGATGTCCTGGACCCGGTCGTAGCCGGTCAGGTCGTTGACGTTGCTACCGACCCGGCGGGGGTCCGCGTCGGTGTCGGACGCCCCCCAGCAGTGGGTCATCGAGATCGTGCCCTGCCGGACGGTGGGATCGGTGTGTGCGACAGCCCGGATACGGCCGTGAGCCGAACGGATGCGCACGATGTCGCCGTGGTCGATGCCGAGTTGCTGTAGGTCGTGCGGATGCACGTGTGCGGGGTTGTAGCCGAAGCGCGCGAGTCCACTGACATCGCGGCCCAACGAATTCATCAACTCCCGCATGCGCCGCACCGTCAGTTGCATCGTAGGCCCGGATTGTCGCGGCGACTCGCTCAGTGCAGCAGCGATTTCTGCGTTCACGTCGTCCGGGCACAATGCGAGGCGATGTTCGGATGCGCCTTGCGCGGGCGGACCGACCACCTTTTCCTCCGGAGGTGCGAGCACACCGCGTCGCGCCGACATCACTGCGCCTATCGGGACGCGCCCTCGTTCGGCGAACATCGCGAGCAGTTCCTCCGAGGTGGGCGGCGCGTCCGGGTCGAGCACCCGTCCGGCGAACTTCACCTTGTGCCCGGACGCGGACGCAAGGCGGAAGAAGAACTCCCAGTCTTCGATCACTCCTGCGGGCGGCGCCACGACTCGTGGGGTGTACTGCGCGAAGGGCTGGGCGAAGAAGAACTCCATCAGCAAGGTGTGGTCGGGTCGCTCGTACACCATCGTCGGCGCGATCACATAGTCGGCAAGCCGGGCGGTCTCGGACATGCGCGTGTCGACGCACACCAACAGCTCCAGCTCACTCAGTGCACGTTCGGCCTTCTCCCGATCCGGCAGGGCCCGCGCCGGGTTTCCGCCCGAGACCACCAGGGCCCGCACCCGGTCGGCTCCGGGCTCGAGGATCTCGTCGGCAAGAATGCCCGACGGCAGCTCGCCGTTCATCGTGCCGATCCCGCCGATGCGACTGCGGAAGCCGGATTCCCAGGTCCGGTGGGGCGGACGAACCTCCGCCTTCAACGGGATCGTCCGCGCGAGAACGTTGCGGTCGGGTGTCATCTCCCCTTCGCGCAGGTACCGGCCGCAGACGACGTTCAGGCATGCGACGAGATGCTCGGCGACGTTGGAGTGCGGGCCCATGCACACCCCGGTGCCCGTGGTCGCCATGCCCCGCCGCCCCTCCGCGAACATCCGGGCCGCGCGGATCACGTCGGCCGCCGGCACGCCCGTCACCGCTTCGGTGTGCGCGGGTGTCGCCGGCGCGACCGCCGCGCGGAGTTCGTCGAGGCCCTCGACGAAACGGTCGCAGAAAATGCGGTCGTGACGAGCCTCGGACAGGATCACGTGCAGCAGCCCTGCGAACAGTACGGCATCGGTGCCGGGGCGCAGCTGCAGGTGCAGGTCCGCACGAATCGCTGTTTCGGTGCGCCGAGGATCGACGACGATGAGCTTCAGTCCGCGCTCGCGCGCCCTGCGGATCGTGACGGACGGGTTCTGGGTGATCGCGCCGTCCCCGTCCCCGCCGTTGAGCGACACCATCGGGTTCGTGCCGGCCAGCAGCCACACGTCCGCGGTGTCGAAGCGCTGGCGCCCGCCGAGATACTCCCCCATCCGCGCCTGCACGATCCACTTGGCGGACTGATCGATCGTCATGGTCGAGAACAGTTTCCGCGATCCGGTGGTGCGGAACCACGCCCGCGCCATCGGACCGGTCAGCGCTGCGAAATTCTGCTGGGTTCCCATGAACAGTGCCAGTGCGTCCGGACCGTGCTCCCCCGTGACCGCTTCGAGACGCTCGGCGATCTCCGCGATCGCGACCTCCACCGGGACGGGCTCGAAGGTGCCGCCGGGGGTGCGGCGCATCGAGGTGGTGAGCCGATCCGGCCCTTGGTGGAGGTCACCACCGCGACGCCCTTTCGGGCACGAGTAGCCGCCTGACAACGGGTGCAGGCCGTCGCCGACGATGCTGAGGATCCGATCGCCGTCGATTTCTACTCGCACCCCACACGAGGCGGGGCACAGGCGGCAATAGGACAACTTCACCGGCACTGTCTGCTCTCCGTCCACTGATCGGCAGAGGCAATGGGCTCTGCGGGATGTGATTGCCGTCACCGACGTGTCGAGAATCTAACATCTGTAGATAAACGGCACAACCCGGTTCCGCTACGTCCGCCACGCGAAGTGCTATTCGGCCGCAGCCATGGTGTGCGGTGTCCCAGTGGTCCGGAAACCGCGGGCACCCTGTACCCGGCGGGCCCGGAGCGACATGACCCCGAGAATCACGACAGCGAGCAACGTCGGCACGATCGTGAGCAGGAAGATGCTCTGTGCCCCCAACCCCGCCGCGATGAGAAGCGCACCGACCGCCGGACCCGCGATCGAGCCGATTCGACCGATGCCCATCGCCCAACCCACGCCCGTGGCACGGACAGCCACCGGATACACCGCGGCCGCGATCGCTATGATGCCGGCCGAACTACCGGACATACCGAAACCGACGAAGAAGACCGCCACCAGCAGCATCCACCCGCTGCCGAGAAGCATCGCGACCAGCGCCGTGCACACGGCACCGAGTGTGTAGCCCGCCATCACCACGACGAAGCCGTTGCCGATCCGGTCGGTGATCCGGCCGAATGTGAGTGCACCCGTCATCCCGCCGAGGTTGAACAGCGACGCGGCGAGCAACGCGGTCGACGCGCTCCGACCGCCCTCGCCGAACAAGGTCGGCATCCAGCTGAGCAGGAAATAGATGACCAGGAAGTTGATGACGAACACCCCCCACAGCAGGACGGTGTCGACCGCGCGGCCGCCCTGGAACAGCGCGCCGACCGGTGACTTCGTCGCAGCCGATGTGTCCTGCACGAACCTGGACGTGGCGGTCACGCGTGCCCGGGCCGCGATCTTGTCGACGATGCGCGCGGCTTCCTCGGCACGGCCCCTGGCAACGAGGAACTTCACAGATTCCGGCAGCCACCGCATCACGACAGCCGTCAAGATCAACGGCAGCACGCCACCGACGACGAACAACGCCTGCCACCCGAACTCGGGAATGAGGAACGCGGCCGCAAAGCCGCCGAGAAAGCCGCCCAGCGACATACCCGCAACCGTGACGGTCACCATCGTCGCCCTGATGCGGGCGGGGCTGTACTCACTCACCATTGCGATGAGGTTCGGCGTCACACCGCCGAGGCCGAGACCGGCGATCACGCGCAGCACGATCAGAGCCGTCATGGAGGTCACCAGCGCGGTGGCGAGCGTGAACACCGCGAATACCACGGTGCACACGATAATGATCCTGCGGCGACCGTATCGGTCGGCCAGCGGCCCGAACAGCAAGCTGCCCACGACCATTGCGCCCGTGCTCAACGCAAGCGTGTACCCGAAGGACGCGGGCGACAGCCCCCAGTCCGCGGACATGGCGGGAATGACGAACCCGATCAGCTGGGCGTCGATGCCATCCAGGATCGCGAGACCCAGGCACAGGACGAGAACGCGCTTCTGCAGGGATGACAGCGGCGCGTCGTCGATGATCTTGGTGATGTCTACATCGCGAGTACTACTCACGGTGCGTATCCTCTCGGAGAAGTGAACGAACTCAGGACTGGAACGTCGCGGCATCGACCGCCGGAACCTCGCGCGGCACCGGGATCGCGTCGACCGGAGGTGACTGGAACCGCTCGCGCAGAGCAGCTTTCGCGAGCTTTCCCGAGAAGGTGCGCGGCAACGGTTCGCCGAGCGCGACCGCCACCGCGGGGCGCTTGAACTTGGCCAGGTTCCCCCTCGCGACGGACGCAATGTCGGTGACGACCTCGTCCGCCGGTCGTTCACTGTGGAACACCACCATCGGGACCTCACCCCATCGGTCGTCCTCGACGCCGATCACCGCGAGGTCGACCAAGCCGTCGATGCCGTGCAGCGCCTTTTCGATCTCCGCCGGGTAGACGTTGAGGCCCCCGGAGATGAGCATGTCCTTCCGGCGGTCGACGACCTTGAGAAAGCCGCCTTCGTCCTGCAGTCCCAAATCACCGGTGCGCAGCCAGCCGTCGACGAGCGTCTCCGCGGTCGCCTCGGGCTTGTTCCAGTACTCACGCATGACGTGCTCGCCGCGCACCAGGATCTCGCCGACCTCGTTCGGTGCGGCGAAGCCGCCGTCGATGCTGCCGATGCGTACCTGCGTGCCGGTCAAGGCCAGGCCGGCGAATCCCGGCCGGGTACGAGCGTCCTCGTAGTACAACGTCGACACCATCCCCGACGCCTCGGTCAGTCCGTACGCCTGAGTGAGCGGCACGCCACGGCTGTTGTAGAAATCGAGCAGGTCCAGGCTCACGGGTGCGCCACCGGCGCCGGCGAACGTGAACTTCGCGAGCTTGCGCGTTCCGAAGTCCGGGAGTTGGGCCATACGCTCCCAGATCACCGGGACCGTGGTGGTCGCGGTGACCTGCTCCCGCTCGAACGTGTCCAGAGCGATCGCCGGATCGAACTCGCGCAGCAGCACCATCGTCGACCCCGGCAACACCACCAGCTGCATGAAGATCGACAGCACCGAGCCCGTGTAGACGAGCGGCGCCGAGCACATCACGCGGTCGCGGCGGGAAATGCCGTGGCTGAGCACCTGCGCGATGCCGGGCGCGACGGCGCTGCGATGCGTGACAAGCGCACCCTTCTGAACACCGGTGGTGCCCGAGGTGTAGCAGATGAATGCCGGATCGGACGCCTCGATGTGAACGTCCGGGCCCCGTCCGGGGTCGAGCAGCGTCTCGTATGCGCGGTGGTCGCTTCCACCGATCGCGAAGATCTCGAACTCGGTTTGCGCCGCCGCCTCCTCCAACAACGAAGCCAGCTCGTTCTCCACGATCACCACCCGCGGCGCCGAATCCACCAGCATCGGCGCCAGTTCCTTGCCGATCAACCGGAAGTTGAGCGGGACGCTGATCGCGCCGAGCTTGAGAGTCGCAAGGATGACGTGCGCCAGTTCCGGGCGATTGAGCATCATCACCCCGACACGGTCACCCTTACGAACTCCCCGGGCGGCCAGGCCACGAGCCAGCGCGTCGGTGACCGCATCCAGTTCGGACCAGGTCTGGGAGGTGTTGCCGAACACGATTGCCTGCTGGGTGGGACGAGTCTTGCCCCAGTACCGAACCAGATCGGTCAGATTCATTGTCGTCTCCTCGTGCTCGCCGCGGCGGCGTGCCCGCTCTCGCTCACGGCGGTGGGGGTGCGGCCCGCGCCGGGCCCGTCCACCCGATTCGGACGCGCCTGTGTCGGGCGGCGCGTCTGGAGTAGCTGTGTGACCGTCGGGCCGGATCACACACCGGAAAGGTGTGTGATCGCCGTCACCGAAGTCGCCAGTAATCTAACATTTGTAGATGTCTGTCACAACAGAATGCGGCATCGAATTCGCACCTACGGTCGCGGCGATGCCGACTCGTCGCCCCTACTCGGGCGAGATCGGTACCCCGGCGCTGGAAACATCGGACACACTGCGTGCAAACACTTTTCGAAGGACGTCTTCCGTGTCGGCTCCGAGTTCCGGTGGTAGCGACGGCGTGAACTTCTCGCCCTGCACCCGGATCGGGCTCGCCACGAACTCGAGTTCACCGACGCCCTCGTACTCGACCCGGTAGGTGTTCGCGCGACCGGTGAAGTGCGGATCGGTGACCAGGTCACGGACGCTGTTCACCGGTCCACCCGCGATGTCGTGCGCGAGGAACAGCGCGACCCACTCCTCGCGGGTGCGCTGCCCGAAGATGTTCCGAAGCTCGCGGTACACATGGTCGGCGCGCGCCGGCGCCTCCGGGTCGGTGCCGGCCAGATCGATCTCGAGCAGGTCGGGCCGGTCGACGGCCGTGCAGAAGTTTCGCCAGAACTTATCGACGTGCGAGCCGAACAGGACGGCTTCGCCGTCCTTGGTGCGGTACGCCTCGAGTCGGGGCCAGTCGGGCAACCGGCCGTCGGGGAGCCACGACGGGCGATGAATCGATCGATCCTTGTTGAGTTCGGCATCGACCAGGTCGGGCATCCACGCCGCGGCCACGTCGATTCCGGCCACCTCGAGCTTGCAGCCCGAACCTGTGCGACCGGCACGGTGCACCGCTGCGAGCAGGCCCATCGCGCCGTACGCACCCAGCGCATACATGGCGATCGGTGGAGTCGTGGACCCGGCGATTCCCTCGGTCGGAGGTTCCTCGGGGGTGTGGACCTCCCGCAGCCCTGCGAACGCATCGAAGACGGGACCTCCGGTCCCGAGATTCCGGTACGGACCGTCCGAGCCCATGCCCGACACCGAGCAGAACACGAGTCTCGGATTGACCTTGCGCAGTTGCTCGTAGCCGACGCCGAGCCAGTCGAGGTAGCCGCCGCGCATGCCCTCGACCACCGCGTCGCAGGTGCGGGCGAGGTCCAGGAATGCCTGCCTTCCCTCCGGTGTTCGCAGATCGAGCGCGACGCTCTTCTTCCCTCGGTTCCACCGCAGATGCATGAAGGACGGCCCGTCCTCGTCGCCGATCGCGCGGCTGCCGCCGACCCGCACCGGATCCCCCAGCGGACCTGATTCGATCTTGATGACTTCTGCGCCCAGGTCGGCGAGGTGCCCACCGACCGAGGAAGGCGCCAGTTGCGCGACCTCGAGGATCCGTAGGCCCTCGAGCAAGGAGTATCCGCTCATGGTGTGTCTCTTTCGGAGATGTTGCGTGTCTGTTCGGGTTTCAGTTCCACCCACAGGCCGTCGGCTTCGGCGACGAGTACGTCTCCGTGGTGCATCGTGCCGCGCATGTATCGCTTGCGCCCGTCCTGTCGGAGAAACTGCGCCTGCACTCTGAGTTCGACATCGAGGGGTGCGGGCGCTCGGAAGTCCACGTCGAGGGAGGCGGTACGGGCCCACGGCCGGCCGGCACTGTTGGCGAGCCGCGCCATGATCTCGTCGAAGATCAGCGGCGTGACTCCGCCGTTCATGGCGTAGCGTCCGGAATGGAAGCGACCCACCGTGATCCGGCCCTTCGCCGTCGTCGCGGTGACCTCCTCGATGTGCAGCGGGGGAGCCATGGCCTGACCTCGACCGGCCAGATCCCACCGGTGTCCAGCCAGCTGATCGTCCTCTCCCACCTCGAACATCTTCAGCTTCGCTGCGACGGCGCGCAGGTCCGACGCCAGTGCCGCGCAGGCGGTGGGGGTCGGGCGGGCACGAGTGAACGCCTCCTGCACCTCGTGCACCGCCGATACCAGTTCGGCGAAGGCGTCGTTCGGTTCGACGGTGGGTACGAACGGATCGTTCCAATCCGGATTCCAGATATCCCCCGGCATTGTCGACTGTTGGGTGACGTCCATGGGGGCCTCTCACTCGGTTCCTGCGCGGGCACGGAAGAACTCCGTGAACATCTCGGCGATCGGGCGTGGCCGTAAGGTGCTGCGCGCGGCAGCGTTCTCGCGGTCGTAGCGACTGCGCAGATCACTGCCCGGGCCGGTCAGCAGGAGGGACTTGATCTCGCGGACGGCCTCGGGTGGTTGCGTCGCGATCTGCATTGCCGCCGCCGTCGCCGCCCCCGACACGTCCCCGTCTTCGTCGTATCGGGTGAGCAAGCCCATGCGGAATGCCTCCGCTCCGCCGACGACGCGCGAGGTCATGAGCAGATCGCGCGTCTGCCCCGCACCGATCAAGGTGTCGAGGATCCAGGTCAGATTCGCCCCGCCGTATGTCGCGGCGGTCACGGAAATACGGGACGCCGGGCCACCCACCCGGAGATCGGAGCATGCCGCGTAGAGGGTTCCGGCACCGTAGGACAGGCCGTGCACGGCCGCGATCGTCGGCTTGGGAAACTCGAGGTACCGCCACAGCAGGGCTTCCCGCTCGCGCACCAGCGTCGCATTTTCGTCCGGTGACAGCTCCGCGAGTTCGTGAAGGTCGTATCCGGCGGAGAACGCTGCGTCACCGGCGCCGGCGACCAGCACGACCCGTACGTCGTCCTCGGTGGCAGCGCGGGTGAGCCGCTCGTCGAGTGCCCGTTGCAGCGACATCGAGATCGCATTGTGGACCTCGGGACGATCGAGTGTCAGCTGCAGAACGCCCGGCGCGGGGAATGATTCGCGCAGCTGCTGTGTGGTCACGGCGCCGATCCGGCTGCGGCCGTGCGCCGCTCGGCGGCGATCGCGGCAGCGTCGCGCGTGATCATCTTGTGGAACACCTGTCCGGGCAGCTCGTTTCGTCCGTACACGAGTTCGTCGACCTGTCCGTGTGCAACGTTGTCGGTGATCGTCTTCGTGACGAACCAGTCCTCGGCGTGGAGCGTCTCCATGAGCAGTTCCCAGTTCTTGTCGAGCACCCGCTGCCCGCGCGCGGTCGTGGGTTCGCTCGGAGCCAGCAGCCGGATCGTGCAGTACGACACGTTGGGATCCTCGACGTCCGGAACGATCGTCCAGATCTCGAAGTGGTTCGGTTCGGTGACCAGCATCGTGCCGGGATAGATCGTGTAGTTCGCAAGCGAGTAGTCGCGCACGTCGAACGAGTCCGGGTCGGCGTCGCGGACCTCGGTGATCGACTTGCGGGCCACCACGATTCGCCACGATCGATCGACGACGTCCAGGGCGGTGATGTTGCCCTCCAAGAAGTTGCACACCGTCTTGGTGTGCAGCTGGCACAGATGGTACGAATCCTGCACACCGTCGACGGCGATCTTCCAGTTCATGTCGAGCTTCCAGGTCTCCTTGCGCACCTGGAAGGAGTTGCCGATGCCGGTATCGGTCACTTCGGCGTCGTGCTTCTCCCCGAGCGTCCTTGCGATGTCGAGCTCGGCGCCGACCGTCGGCACCACCCACACCAGTCCGTGACGGACCTCGCACGGGAACTCGACCAGGCCGTACTGCGATCGATCCAGCCCGTCGAACCCTTCGGCGTGCGGCATACCCCGCAGCGCACCGTCCCGGCCGTAGGCCCAGTTGTGGTAGGGGCAGCTGAAGATGCGCTTGCATCCGGACTCGGCGAATTCGACCTTCGCGCCCCGGTGCCGGCACACGTTGGAGAAGGCCCTGACGCTGCCGTCGGATTGCCTGACCACCAGCAGCGGGGTGCCGATGAGTTCGGTGGTGACGAAGTCGCCGGTGTTCTTCAACTCGTCCAGGTGCGCCACGATGTGCGGGAATCGGCGAACGACTTCCCGCTCGCGATCCGCCAGTTCCGGATCGTTGAACACCGAGAATGGCACGCGGAGCATGTCGTCCGCGTAGTCGGTGGTGTCGTTGTCCACATGTGCGATGAGGCGCCGGGTGAGGTCGATCTTGTCGTCACGCTGCATGGATCGAGAGTGGCACATGAGACATTGCATGTCTAGTGTCTTATCCGAGTTACCCGGCGGTATGGTGCCTGGGTGGCACACAAGACAGACACCGAAACCGCGGACGTCGGCGCTGCGATCCTCGTCGCCGCCGAATCCTGCTTCGAACAGTTCGGCATCGCGAAGACGACGATGGCGGACGTCGCCCGGGCCGCGAACATGTCTCGCGCGACCGTGTACCGATATTTCTCGGACCGGGAATCGCTCATTGTGGCATCGATAGTCCGTCGCGCACGTATGAACATGGAGTCGTGGCGCGCACGCGTCCGGGAGTACCCGACGCTCGGGGAACGAATCGTCGAAGGTCTGTGCACCAACATCCGCCGCGGCCTTCGCGACCCGATGATCCACCTGCTCGTGTCACCTGCCGAGGCGACACTCGCTACATCCCTGCTCGCAACCTCAGGCCGCGCCGTCGAACTCACTCGCGAATTGTGGGAGCCGATCCTGCTCGAAGCTCAGGAATCCGGCGCGCTTCGCTCCGACATCGACATGGACCTGTTGTACGAATGGCTGTCCGAGATCGAGATGAACTACATCAGTGCCCTGGGCGCCAATGCAGGCTCGCTCGACCGGCTGCGCGCGAAACTGTACGCCTTCTTCGTGCCCTCGCTCCTCGCCCAGCCGTGACACCCCGTGCGCAAAGGCCACCGGGACCGGATCCTGACCGGACTCGGGTCCTCACAGGATTCGACGACGAACGGGCAGGCCATCACGTCTGCGCCGACGCCGCTGAGCCGATCGCGGCGTCACAGCAGTCCCGACCCCCGGCCGTGACAGGGGGGCGGCAACGATCGTGTCTGCCAGGACCCGTCAAGCGGCCAGGAACTCCAGCAGCACCTTGTTCACGGCCTCCGGCTGCTCGAGGTAGCCGTAGTGCCCGGCGTCCGGGATCTCCTGGTAGCTCGCGCCGGGAATGGCGTCGGCGACCTCCCGCGACAGGTACGCCGGAATCATCCGGTCGTCGGCGAAACCGACGGCCAGGCACGGCACCCGCACCGCCCGGTAGGCGGCGCGACGGTCGAACTCACGGTCCATTCCCAGCTGGGCCCGCACGCCCGGCGACGTCTTGCCGCCGGTGAACTCGAACACGTCGAGCCAGTCCCGCGCGGTGTGCGGGTCCGCCAGCGACGCCGGCGACAGGTTCATCACGGCCGTGACCGCCGCCCGGTACTTCGCAGGCAGTTCGACGCCGCTGTCGTACAGCTGACGCTCACCCTCGGTGAGGGTGACCTGGAACTGGTCCATGCGGGCGTGCCCGGCCAGGAACACCGCCTTGCGCACCAGGTCGGGGCGGGCCAGCGACAGCTCCTGCGCGACGCGCGCACCCATGGAGGTGCCCACGACGTACGCGGGACCGCCGAGCAGCTCGATCAGGCCGGCGGTGTCGGCCACCAGGTCGTCGATGGTCATGCCGCCGAGGCTCTCCCCCGACGGTGCGATGCCGCGGTTGTCGAAGGTGGCGACGCGGTAGCCGGCCTGGACCAGCGCGGGAACCTGGTGCAGGTCCCACACCCGGCCGGGGCTGCCCGTCCCCATGATCAGCACGACGAGGTCGCCGGTCCCCTTGACCTGGTAGTTCAGCGGGATCCCGTTGATTGTCGCGATGGGCATGAGAACCTTCCTGAGATGGGTGGCACGGGTGCGGCCGCACGGCAGCACGGGCACAACGGACCGATCCACACTACCCTGCACCGCAGGTCGCGCCCCTGCCAGCACATCCTCAGTCGCCGCCCTGCCAGGCGCGCCACAGCCGCGCGTAGCGGCCACCGGCGGCGACGAGCGCCGCATGCGGGCCCTCCTCGACGACCCGGCCCGCCTCGAGCACGACGACCCGGTCCGCCGCCGCGGCCTGCGTCAGCCGATGCGCCACGACCAGCGCGGTGCGTCCTCGCGTCACGACCGCCGCCGCGGCTTCGAGGGCCCGCGCGCCCGCGCTGCCGGCCTCCGCCGTCGCCTCGTCGAGCACCACCACCTGCGGATCGGCGATCAGCACCCGAGCCAGCGCGAGCTGCTGGGCCTGGGCCGCGGTCACGGGACGGCCGCCCTCACCGACGACCGTGTGCACGCCGTCGTCGAGGGCGCGGACCCACTCGCCCGCCCCGACGGCGTCGAGTGCCGCCGCGACCTCGTCCACGGTGGCGTCGGGCCGCGCCAGGCGCACGTCGTCGAGCAGGGGGCCGCCGAACACGTGCACCTCCTGGCTGACGACGACGACGCAGCGGCGCAGCCGCGCCCCGAGTTCGCCGAGCGCCCGGCCACCGATACGGACCTCACCCGACGTGGGCGTGACGACCCCGGCCGCGGCGGCGGCGACCGTCGACTTCCCGGCGCCGGTCGAGCCGACCAGGGCCACGGTCTCCCCCGGCGCGACCTTCAGGTCCACGCCGTGCAGGACCTCTGGGCCGTGCGCGTACCGGTGCCGCACCCCGGTCAGTTCCAGCGCCGGCGGGCCGCTGCGCGGTTCGTCGGGCGGCTCGTCTTCCGGGGTCTGCGCCGCCGGGAGGTCGGCGACGCCCACGAGCCGGGCCAGGCTCGCGCCCGCGGACTGGACGTCGTCGAAGGTGAACAGCAGCAGCCCGAGGGGCGAGAACAGGCGGTGGAACAGCAGTGCCGCCGCCGTGGCCTCGCCGACGGTCACCGCATCCGCCCGGACCAGGACGAACCCGGCGACGAGAAGCGCTGCGAGACCGACGAATTCGGCGCGGTTGGCACGGCCCGCGAACCGGGTGAACAGGCCGAACACGCCGACGGTGAGGTCGCGCGCCCGGGCCGAGGCGGCATCGATGCCGGACAGGTGGGCCGTGTCGAGGCCGTAGGCCCGGACCGTGCGCACCCCGTGCATGCTGCTGACGAGTGCCTGCGACCGTTCGCCCATCGCGACCCGCTCCGCGGCGTACAGCGGTGCCGAGCGGGGCAGGTACCAGCGCAGGGCGAGCGCGTACATCGGCAGCGCGACGAGGCCGGCGAGACCGAGCCGCCAGTCGATTCCGACCATCGCCGCGACGCTGACCACCACCAGCATCAGCGCGGCCACCAGCTGCGGTACCACCGAGCCGAGTGCCTTCGCCAGCACCGCGACGTCGTCGCCGACGCGGGAGAGGACGTCGCCGTGCCCGGCGCGTTCGACGGTCTCGGGGGGCAGGGTCAGCACCCGCGCCAGCACCGTCTCGCGCAGCCGCGCCAGCACCGTCTCGCCGAGGCGCGCCACGAGGTGCAGGCCGGCCCCCTCGAGCACGCCGCCGACGACCGCCGCCGCTGCGATCAGCGCGACGACCCACCCGAGCGTGGACATCGGGGCCTGCTCGCGCACCCGGTCGACGAGGACACCGAGGACGCGCACCGGCACCACCGCGGCGATCGCCGCCCCGACGGACACCGCCACGGTCAGCGCGACCCGCCCCGGCACGTCGCGCAGCTGCGCTCCCAGCCAGCGCCACGACCGTCCGGCGGAGGCGATCGGCAGCAGCTCGGACTCGTTGCTCGTCATCGCAGCACCGCCGCTCGGTAGGTGGGGTGGGTGGCGGCCAGTTCGGCGTGGGTGCCGGACGCGACGATCTCACCGTCGTCGATCACGACCACGCGGTCGGCGGCGGCGAGCAGCGCCGGGCTCGAGGTGATGACGACGGTCGTGTGCTCGTCACTGTCGTGCCGCAGGCGCGCGATCCCCTCCGCGACGGCCTGCTCGGTGACGGCATCGACCGCGGTTGTCGGCTCGTGCAGCACCAGCACCGGAGCGCGCCGCGCGAGCGCCCGGGCCAGCGCCACGCGCTGCCGCTGCCCTCCGGACAGGCTGCTGCCGCGGTCGACGATCCGCTGGTCGAGGCCGTCCGGATGGGTGTCGGCGACCTGCCCGGCGGCGGAGGCGCCGAGCACCTCCGGGGGGATGCCGTCGGACGGCCGGCTCATGCCGGCGGTGATGTTGTCGGCGAGCGTTCCGGCGAACAGGTCGCTGTGGTGGGGTTCCGCGAGAACGGTCCGGCGTCCGGCGACGGGGTCGAGCGCACCGAGCGGCACTCCCCCGACGGTCAGCTCGCCGCGGACGTCCTCCGGCGGCACCTGGCCGGACAGCACGTCGGCGAGCGCCTCCGCGTCCTGCGACCGGTGGGCGAGGACACCGAGCAGTTCCCCCGGCGCGACGGTCAGGTCGATCCTGCGCAGCGACCGGTAGCCGAGTCCGCGCAGCTCGAGGCTGCCGTCCGACGGTGTCCCGGTTCCGGCGGGCAGCAGCGACGGCGCGTGCAGCACAAGCGACAGCCGATCGGCGGAGGCGCGGGACGCGGCCCACGTCGACGGCAGGGCGGCGAGTGTCCCGAGCGGTTCGACGACGAACTGGGCCAGGCCCACGACGGTGATGAGTTCGCCGACCGAGATCCGGCCCGCCAGCGCGGCCCAGCCCGCGACGCCCGCGACCGCGACGGACAGCAGCGCGCTCACCGCCGACGAGGTGCCGGTGTAGACGCCGAGGGCTCGGGTCGCGCGCAGTGTCGAGGCGAGCGCGTCCGCGCTGGCGTCCCGGTAACGCTGGGCGGCGGCCGGTTCCGCACCGATGCCGCGCAGCGGCCGCAGTCCCGTGACGAGGTCCGTCGCCAGACCCGACGTCCGCGCCACCGCCTCCTGCTGTGCGGTGATGCGCCGGGTCAGCAGCGGGGTGGCGCGGTCGAGCGCGACGAGGATCGCGGGTGTGCCCAGCAGCACCAGCAGCCCGAGCGGGACGTCGACGAGCAGCAGCGCGACGGCGGCCCCGACCACCGCGGTGACGGCCGCCGCGGTGGCGGGCACCACGTGCAGGATCTGCGCGGCCCGCCCGGCGTCGGTCGTCGCCACCGCCAAGAGTTCCCCGGTGCGCAGGGAGGTGCGCACCCCGCGCGGATCGAGGATCCGGCGGGCCACCGCGACCCGCAGCCGGTGCGACTCCGCCTCGATCGCCGCGACGAGTCGGCGCGCACCGAAACGCCACGAGTAGGTGAGCACGACGAACAACGCGGCGAGTCCCGCGAGGGCGACGACCAGCATCGACACGTCGCCGTCGGTGACCGGCCCGTCGATGATCACCCCGATCGCGACGGGCACGAGGGTCTCCATCACCTGGTGCAGCGAGACCAGCGGGGTGCCGACTGCAAGCGCGATCCGCTGGTTCGCGATCGTGCGCCGCAACAGCCCCCGACCTGGCTTCTTCCCGTCGCCGGCCCGGCGGTCGCCGTCACCGCTCATGCGTTCCACCACACGAAACTCTCCGTTCCACGTCACCACCCCGAGAAGTGAGTCAACCCTAACTTGCAGCGCGGGTGGCGTCGGAAGCGCCGGTTCTCATAGAGTCGCACTACGAATGACCTGCTCGAACGGAGCAGCAAGCCCGGGAGGAACAACCATGGCCGCGGACGCCACCACCGAGAACGACATTCCGGACGAGGAACTCGAACCCGTCGCGGACGAGACAGCCCGCCAGGCGCAGCGTGTCGTCGCCGCCTACGCGGAGGATGCGGACGAGTGCCGCATGCTGCTGTCCATGCTCGGCATCGGCCCGAACCCGAAGATGGACTGATCGGACACCGCCGGACAGGGACAGTCGGACAAGGACAGGGGGCACCACGTGGTTGCAGCTGAGGAGCCGACGCGCGCGGGTGGTTCGGACTTCGTCGTCGTCGCGAACCGCCTGCCCGTCGACCTCGAGCGTCTTGCGGACGGCTCGACCCGGTGGAAGCGCAGCCCGGGTGGCCTCGTCACCGCGCTCGAGCCGATCCTGCGCAGCAACCGCGGAGCGTGGGTCGGCTGGGCCGGTGTCGCCGACGCCGAACTCGACCCCATCGTCGAGGACGGCCTCGAGCTGTATCCGGTCCCGCTGAGCGCGCAGGAGATCGCCGACTACTACGAGGGCTTCTCCAACGCGACGCTGTGGCCGCTGTACCACGACGTGATCGTCCGGCCGGAGTACCGGCGCGAGTGGTGGAACACCTACGTCGAGGTCAACCGCCGGTTCGCGGAGGAGACCGCGAAGGCCGCCGCCGAGGGTGCGACGGTGTGGGTGCAGGACTACCAGCTGCAGCTGGTGCCGAAGATGCTGCGGATGCTGCGTCCGGACCTGACCATCGGCTTCTTCCTGCACATTCCGTTCCCGCCGGTGGAACTGTTCATGCAGATGCCGTGGCGGACCGAGATCGTCGAGGGTCTGCTCGGCGCCGACCTGATCGGCTTCCACCTGCCCGGCGGCGCCCAGAACTTCCTGTACCTGGCGCGCCGGCTGGCCGGTCACCAGACCTCCCGCGGCACCGTGGGCGTGCGCTCGAAACTCGGGGTGGTGCAGGTGGGGTTCCGGGCGGTGCGCGTCGGGGCGTTCCCCATCTCCATCGACTCCGGGCAGCTCGACGAGCAGGCCCGCCGCAAACCGATCCGCGACCGCGCCAAGCAGATCCGCAAGGAGCTCGGCAATCCGAAGCACATCATGCTCGGCGTCGACCGGCTCGACTACACCAAGGGCATCGACGTCCGCCTCGACGCGCTGCTCGAGCTGATCGCCGAGGGGCGCGTGGATCCGGCCGAGACGGTGATGGTGCAGCTCGCCACCCCCAGCCGGGAACGCGTCGAGTCGTACGTGCAGATGCGCGGCGCCATCGAGAAGACGGTCAGCCGGATCAACGGCGAGTACGCCGAGGTGGGCCGGCCCGTGGTGCACTACATCCACCGGCCCATTCCGCGGGACGAACTGATCGCGTTCTTCGTCGCGGCCGACGTCATGCTGGTGACGCCGCTGCGCGACGGCATGAACCTCGTCGCCAAGGAGTACGTAGCGTGTCGCAGCGACCTCGGCGGCGCCCTCGTCCTGAGCGAATTCACCGGGGCCGCAGCCGAACTGCGCCAGGCCTTCCTGTGCAATCCGCACGACCTCGAGGACGTCAAGGACAAGATGGAGGCGGCCCTGAACCAGCCGCGCGAGGACGGCCGGCGGCACATGCGGGCACTGCGCCGGCAGGTCCTCGCCCACGACGTGGACCGGTGGGCCCGGTCCTTCCTCGACGCGCTCGCCCATCAGGGCGCGGCCGGTCCGGCGCTGATCGCGCCGGCGGAGGTCGGCGAGCCCGAGTGACGAGCACACCGGACCGCGAGGACTACGGTTCCCCACCGTCGCCGGAGCGCATCGAGGCGGCGCCGGCCGACGTCCCGGCGCAACGCACGCCCACCGGTTCCCTCGACGTGCTGCTCGTCGAGGACGACGCCGGGGACGAGCTGATCATTCGGGAGTCGTTCGAGGCCAACGAGATCGGCAGCACCCTGCACGTGGTGCGGGACGGCGCGGAGGCCCTCGACTTCCTGCACCGGCGGGGGGACCACGCCGACGCCGTGCGGCCGGCGCTGGTACTGCTCGATCTGAACCTGCCGAAGTACGACGGGTGGCAGGTGCTCGAGGCGGTCAAGGCCGACCCCGACCTGGCGTCCATCCCGGTCGTCGTGCTGACGACGTCCACCGCCGAGGAGGACGTCGTGCGCAGTTACCGGCTGCGGGCCAATGCCTACGTCTCCAAGTCGGTGGACTTCGACAGGTTCGTTACCACCGTGCGGCAGATCGACCGGTTCTTCGTGCACATGGTGCGCCTGCCCGGTCGCTGATCCGGCTCACACCGGCGTCAGGCGGCTCACCAGCCACCGGCCGTCGTGTTTTTCGAGTTCGACACGCACACGACTGCCGCTGCTGACCGCTTCGGGATTGACGGAACTGGTGGTGATCTGGTTGAGGAACAACAAGGTTACCGCCCGGTCGGCCTCGGCCGACACGACCGACGACGCCTGCACGCTCACCTGAACGGTGATCGACTTCTCCTTCGCGCCGGGGGCGATGACGTTCTTCATCAGGTTGGTGTACTCGTCCCGGAAGTCGCCGGTGAGCCCGTCGGCGGCCGCGGCCACCTGCTCGTCGACCGTGCCGTGGTCGTACGCGAGCATCGCGACGGCCTGCTCCTCGGCGGCCTGCAGGGCGTCGGTCCGGGCGGCCTCGGCGCCGTCGCGCTCGACCTTGTCGTACACGCCGAATCCGACGAGGCCGGCGAGCACGATCGCCGCGGCGGTGAGGGTCGCGAGCAGCAGCCGTCGCCGACCGTTTGCGGAGCGGGGCGGGGCCGTCGCGTTCTCCGCGGCGTCCACACGCGTGGTGTCGTCGGTCCGGGTCACGGCGTCTTCCTTCGAATTCTCGGTCACGGTACGAAGTCCACCTTCGAGGCGAGCAACCGGCCGTTCTCGTCGCAGATCGTCACCCGCAGCCGGAAGTCGCGCGGTTCGGGTTCGGTCTGTTCCGCGTTGCTGACCATCGACCGCGCGGCGACGAGCGAGGACATGCAGGCGCCGTCCTCGGTCTGGATGCCGGCCTCGATGACCTCCCCGGTGGTGTCGACGTTCGCCTTGGTCACCACGTCGACGAAAGGCCCCTCGCGGCCTTCGAATTCGGCCTTGAAGTCACCGGTCGCCCCGTCGAGCAGGCGCTGCACGTCCGCTGCCGCGCTCAGCGGGTGGATGGTGGTCAGGTTCAGCACGGTCTGCCGCGCGGCCTGCAGGTACGCCGCCCGCCGGGCGTCGTGGTCGTGGTCGGCTCTCGCGTCGAGCCACAGCCATACCCCGGCGCCCGCCAGGGCGAGGACGATCACGGCCGCGATCGCGGGCAGCACCCGGCCCGGCCGGGCGGGTGCGGTCTGCGGCGTCGACGTCGGGGTGGTCTGTTCGTCTGCCATCAGCCTTGCTGCGCCTTCATGTACGTCTCCAAACTGGTCTCGGGGCCGGTGTCGACGTTGCGGTACACCGTACCGTCGGGACCGATGTACGTCCCCGTCGCCGGGTCGATGCCCCGCGCCGTGACCCCGGCGGGCGCGGCCGGGCTCGTGCCGGTCGCATGGGAGGCCGGGACCGGCACGTCGCCCTCCGACTGCACGGGCGTCGGCGCGCCCCGCCACGGATTGTCGAGGTACTCGGGCTGGTACCCGTTGCGGCACGCCTCCGGCGTGGGTCCGCGCCGGCCCGGGAACTCCATGCACGGCAGGTTGCGCGCGCCCCGCACGGCATTCGGATCCGACTGCGGGAGCTTGCAGTACACATCACCGGGGGTGTCCACCATCGTGGTGTCCGCAGGGCTGCGCCACTGCTCGGGCGGCAGGAAGCCGGACAGGCACGGCGGCGGATCGTGCAGCTGCAGGTGGAAGTCGACCACCGCGCCGTCCTCTGCCGGTCCGCTGCCGGCCGCGGTGATCAGGGCCGTGGTCATCGGCGGGTACAGCACCAGGACCTGTTCGATACCGGCGTTGTAGATCACCCCGACCTCCCCGACGCTGACCAGGTTGGCCAGCAGCAGCGGCAGCGTCGGCCGCAGGTCCTGCAGCAGCTGTTCGGCCTCGGCCGCGGCGCCCGGTCCCTTCGCGAGTACCGACCGCAGGTCGGTGTCGGCGGCCCGTAGCCCGTCGGTGAACGTCAGCATGTCCCGGGTCCAGGACCGGATCGCGTCGCTGGTGACGACCTGGGTGTCGAGGAGTGGACCGAGTTGATCGAGCAGTACCTTCGTCTCCTCGCTGCCCGCATTCGCCTCCTGCACGAACAGGCGGGTCGAGTCGATCAGGCGCTGCAGGTCCGGTCCCGAACCGTTGAACGCGTCGAACGACTCGTCGACGACGGTGCGCAGCCGGGTGTCGCTGATGCTGGCGAGCAGGACGTCGGCCTGGTCGAGCAGCTCACCCACCTCCTGCGGCACCGACGTGCGGTCGGCGGGGATCACGTCGCCGTCCGACAGGTACTCCCCACTCGAACCGTTCTGCGGCGGAACGAAGTCCACGTACTGCTCGCCGACGGCGGACACGCTGCGCACCGCCGCGTCGACATCGGCGGGGATCGCGCGGTCACTGTCGATCGACAGGATCGCCTCCACCCCGGTGGGCGAGAGCTGCACCTTGTCGACCACCCCGACGGTGTTGCCGCGGTAGGTGACGTTCGCGTGCGGGTAGAGGCCGCCGGTGGACGTCAGCTCCACGATCACCGTGTACCGGCCGACGCCGAACAGCTGCGGGAGCTTGACGTACTGCAGCGACATCACCAGCAGCCCGACCACCGTGAGCACCGCGAAGATCGCGAGCTGGATCCGGACGAACTTCGAGAGCATCACGGCGCCGGCACCCCCAGCGGGGGCAGCCCCGGAATGGTGATCTCACCCAGGCCGGGGACCGACAGGGTCCCGGCCGGGCCGGGTGCGGGTTGGGCGGCCGGCTGCTCGAGCGGGGCCTGGAACGGGTCCGCGGACTGGGCCGCCAGCCCGGCGTCCTGGCCGAGGATGCCTTCCGGTCCGGCGAGGCGCCCGGCGAGCGGCGTGCCGGTGAGGAAGTTCAGGTCCAGCCGTTCGAGGGTGAGGTCGATGGTCATGGCGAGGTTCGTGTAGTCGCCCCGGATGATCTGGTCGAGGCCGGCCTGCGGGAACGGATAGGTCAACAGCACGCCGAGCACCTCGGTCAGTGCGTTACCGGAGTCGGCGAGCGCCCGCAGTGTCGGAGCCAGCGCCTGCAGGTTGGTCTGCAGGTCCTCGCCGCTGTTCTCGACGAGCCGGCTGGCCACGGTGCTCATCTCACCGAGCGAGGTGAGCGCGGTGGTCAGGTCCTGGCGCTGGTCGACGAGCACGTTCAGCGCGGCCGGCATCTCGTCGAGGGCGCGGACGAGGGTGGCGTTCTGCGCGTCGACCGTCCATGCCAGGCGATCGATGCCCTCCATCGCGGCGATGATGTCGCCGCGCTGCCGGTCGAGGGTGCCGACGAGTTCGTCGAGCCGCGGCAGCAGGTTCCGGATCGAATCCTCCCGCCCGTTCAGCGCCGCGTTCAGCTCGGTGGTGATGTCGTCGATCTGTGCGAGTCCACCGCCGTTGAGGACCACCGACAGCGACGACAGCGTCTGCTCGGTGGTCGGGTACACCCCGGCCCGCTCGAGCGGAATCAGGTCGCCGTCCTCGAGGCGGCCCTGCGGCGGCTCGTCCGCCGGCGCCGCCAGTTCCAGGTGCTGGGAGCCGAGGAGGCTGGTCTGCCCGATTTTCGCCGTCGCGTTCGCCGGGAGTGCGACGTCGCCGTCGAGGGCCACCGTCACGAGGGCGTGCCAGTCCTCGACCTCGATCCTGGTGACGCTGCCGACCTGGACGTCGTCCACCCGCACCGGCGAATTCTGCGTCAGGGTGGTCACGTTCGGCATCTGGATCCGCACCTGGTAGGCGTCCTCGCCGTGCCCGGCGGTGCCGGGAAGGGGAAGGGAGTTCAGGCCCTCCCACTCGCATCCGGTCAGTGTCAGGGCCGCCGCGACCACCGTCGCAGCGACGGCGCAGCGCCGCGCCGGGCGGGAGTGCCGGATTCGGGTGCTCATCGTCCTCCTCCCGGCTGCAGCAGCGCACCGAGGTCGGGGGGAACCGTCACGGTGGGCAGGCCGGGCAGCGGCCCGGCCGGCGGCGCGGCGTCCGCGGGTGCGGTGCCCCGCCCCGCAGCCGCGGCTTCCGCCTCGAGACCCGGTTCGGTGTACTGGATCTGGTCGGGGAACGCCTCCACCGCGGCGATGGGGTTGGTCATGACCGGCAGGTAGTTCATCGCCAGCGACTGGAGCACCGGCCCGAGCTGCTGGCGGCACAGTTCCGCGCTGCGGTCGGAGGTGGCGTTCGCCGCCGCGGCCACGGACCCGCACATGAACTCGACGGGATTGGCGAGGTTGCTGATCGCCAGCGCACCGGTGAGCGAGCCCTGTGCGGGCTTGTAGATGTCGTAGAAGTTCGCCAGCGACGTCGGTCCGGAGTGCAGGACCCGTTCGATCTCGGGTCGTTTGCGGGCGAGGACCTCGGTGGCGTCGGCGAGGCGCTGCACCGACTCGGTCAGCGCAGCCCGGTGGTCCTGCACGAACCGTTGCACGTCACCGACAGCGAGGTCGAGGTCCGCAAGCGAGGTGCCGAGCTGGTCCGAGCTCTCGGCGAGGACGTCCGAGACCGACGCGAGCCGGCCACCGAGCTGCACGATCTGGTCGTTGCTGGTCGAGAGCACCGACACGAACGCCTGCAGGTTCCGGACGGTGCCGAACAGGTCGGTGCGCCCCTCCGACAGGGTGTGCATCGTGTCGGACAGTTCGCGCAGCGTGGCGCGGACGGTCAGGCCGTTGCCGTCGAGGTTGTCGGCGGCCGTGTCGATGAAACGGCCGAGCGAGCCCTGGGGATCGAGCCCCTGGGGGCCGAGCGCCTCGGACAGGCGCATCAGTTCCGTCTTGATCTGGTCCCATTCGACCGGTGAGGCGGTGCGCTCGACCGGGATCGTCGCGTCGTCGGCGAGCTGCGGTCCCCCCGAGTACACCGGGGTCAGCTGCACGAAACGCGCGGACACGAGGCTCTGCGCGATGATCACCGCCTTGGCGTCGGCCGGGATGTCGACGGAGTCGTCGACCTGCATCTGCACGCGTACCAGGTCGTCGCCCGGCTCGATGCGGGTGATCCTGCCGACGCTCACGCCCAGCACCCGCACGTCGTCGCCCTCGTACAGGCCGCTCGTGGAGACGAATTCGGCGTTGACGGTGCGCTTGCCCCAGCCGGGCAGCACCACGGCGAACGCCACGAGGGCCAGCGCCACCACTGCGACACCGGCGATCACCGGCAGCAGCACGCGGCGGCGCTTCCCGGGCCGGTCCTCCGGGGCTTCGAGGGTATCGGTGCTCATTCGCCATCCTTCGTGATCGACGGCGGGTTCTTCGGGATGATGTCCTGCAGGTCCTGCTGCAGCAGTTCGGGGGCGACCATGCTGTCCACCAGAGCCTTCCACCACGGCGCGGGCAGGACGTTCGAGACGTACGCGTTGAAGAACGGACCGCTCGCGACGGACTCGCCGAGCGCGCTGATGTACGGGCCGAGCCCGTCCAGGGCGCCGGCGATGTTCTCCTTGTTCGCCTGCAGGTTGGCGGTCACCGCGTTGAGCTTGTCCAGGGTGGGAGCCATCTGCGCCTGGTTCTCCTGCACCAGGGCGGACAACTGCCGCGAGACCGCGGAGATGTTCGCGATCAGCTCGGTGATCGCGTCGCGCCGCAGGCTCAGCTCCCCGAAGAGGGCGTTGGCGTCCACCACGAGCGCGTTGATCCGGTCGCTGCGTTCGGCGAGGATCCCGGTCACCGATTCGGCGCGGGCCAGCAGGTCCTCGAGCGACTCGTCGCGTGCGTTGACGGACTGGGACAGCCTGGTCATGCCCTCGAGCGCCCCCCGCAGCTCGGGCGGGGTGTCCTGCAGCGAATCCGACAGCGCATCGAGCGAGGCGTCGATCTGTTCGGTGTCGAGATCGGACACCGTGGTCGTGAGGTCGCCGAGGGCGTCGGTGAGCGAGTACGGGGAGTCGGTGCGTGTCGACGGGATCGGTTCGCGCGGGTCGAGCGTCCCCGAACCGTAGGGTTGCACGGCGAGGGACTTGCGGCCGAGCACCGTGTTCGTCTTGATGTCGGCGCCGGTGTCCTCGCCGAGGGCGATGCCGTCGCGAACGGTGAAGGCGACGAGCACCTGCCGGTCGTCGAGGCGGACATCGGTGACCTCGCCGACGTCGACGCCGGCGAGGGTGACGGTGTCGCCGGGCACGAGACCGCCGGCGTCGGCGAAGTACGCCGAGTAGGTCAGGCCCCCGGAGAGGAACTGCAACTGGTCGTACTGCAGGCCCGCGAGCACCGTCGCGGCGGCGACGGACAGGCCGACGAGGCCGACCTGCACGGGATTGCGTTCACGGATCGGACTCATTCGATCTTCGCGCACCTTCCGGTCGTCTGCTCGGCCGACGTGAAACGGATGGTGGTCCCGTCCGGTCCCGAGAACTTGAACGTGTTGGCACACAGGAAGAATTGGAAGAAGTTGCCGTACGCCCCCACCCGGATGAGCTTCTTGTAGTCGTTCGGAAGCCGTTCGAGTGTCCGGTTGATGTCGCCGCGCCCGAGGTCGAGCTGCGTCATGGTGCGGTTGGTCTCGGCGATCACCGACTGCAGGTCCGGCCGGGTGTTCTGCAGCAGCGACGCGAGATCACCGGTGCCGGCCGCGATCCGCGGGATGGCGGTGCCGATCGGATCGCGGTCCTGCGCGAGCCCGCTCACCAGAGTCTGCAACCGGTCGACGGTCTCGGTGAACTGCTGGTCGTTCTCGTCGATGGTGGCGAGGACCGCGTTGAGATTGTCGATGACGTCGCCGATCAGCCGGTCCCGGTCGGCGAGGGAGTTCGTGAAGGAGTTCGTGTTGCCCAGCAACGACACCAGGGTGCCGCCCTGACCCTGGAAGACCTGGAGCAGCGCGCCGGACAGGTCGTTGACCTGCTGCGCGTCGAGGCCCTGCAACAGCGGCTTGAATCCGCCGAGCAGCAGGTCGAGGTCGAGCGCCGGTTCCGTCTGCGACACCGGGATCGTGCCGCCGGCCGGCAGCGTCTCACCGGTCCCCGGCCCCTCGAGCAGTTCGAGATAGCGGTCGCCCACGAGGTTTTCGTACCGCACCGTGGCCTTGGTGCTCACCAGCAGCGTGTGTTCGGCGTCGACGTCGAACGACACCTCGGCCTGATTGTCTCGTCCGACGTCGACGCTGTCGACCGACCCGACGGGCACCCCGGCGATGCGGACCTTGTCACCGGCCTGCAGTCCGGACACGTCGGTGAACGTCGCGTGATAGGTCTGCGTGCCGGTGAATCGCACCTGGCTGAACACGATCGCCAGCGCCGCGAAGATCAGCACCATCACGACGGTGAAGACGAGGAACTTGACCGTGGTGGGCCTCACCGGATCACCCCGCCTTCGTGTGCCGCCCGGTCCGTCCGCATCTGCGCCTGCGGCATCTCACTCCCCTCCCGGGATCATGTCGCCGAACAGGAAACCGAAGATCGTCGGGTACCGCACCCACGTCTCGGTGTTGGGGTGGAACGGCACGGGATGGGTGTCGGCGACGACGAAGGGGGCGTGGCCGTCACGCTTGGGATCGAAGTCGGGCATCCCGTGGCAGTTCGGCCCACCCGACGCTCCCACCACCGGCAGGTCCTTCTCGTGGTCGTACATGGTGGCGCCGCCCAGGAAGTTCGTGCTCAGCATCAGCGCCGGGTACTTGCCGGTGCCGGCCACGGGCTCGAACGCGATTCGCGCGTCGTTGAGCCCGACGATGAAGCACGGCAGCCCGGGCGAGTACTCGGCGAGCAGCGTCGTGGTCTCCGTCAGCAGATCCAGCGCCGAGGTCAGTTGCGTCTCGTTCTCGCCGAGGACGTCGCGCCCGGTGTTCGCCAGGCCGGTGACGTTCATCAGCATCAGGTCCAGGTTGGCCTGCTCGTCGACCACGGTGTTGCCGATCGAGGTGGCGTTGCCGAGCAGGTTCATCACGTCCGGTGCGACGTCGGCGTACAGGTTGGTGACGTCGGCAGCCACGGCGATGTCGTACTGCAATTGCGGCAGCGAGGGATTCATCGTCGCGAGATAGTCCTCGGCCTCGACGAGGGTGGCGCCGAGGGTGTCGCCGCGACCGTCCAGGGCCTCGGAGATCGCCCCCAGTGTGGCGTTGAGCTTCTCCGGCTGGATCTGCGCGAGCACGTCGGACAGGTGCTGGAAGACGGTGTTGAACTCGACGGTGACGTTCTCGGCCGCGATGATCGCGCCCTCCTGGAGCGGCACCGGCGACGGGTCTTCCGGCACGATCAGGTTCACGAACTTCGCCCCGAACACGGTGGTGGACTCGATGGCCACGCGCACATTGGACGGCACCAGGTGCAGCTGGCCGGGATCCATCGCGAGCTGCAGCAGCGCACCGTCTGGGGTGTGCTCCACGGACCGGACCCGGCCCACCTCGACTCCCCGCAGCTTGACCTTCGCGTCGGGTTCCATCACCAGGCCGGACCGTGCCGAGGTGACCGTGACCGGGGTGGTGGCGGTGAAGGCACCGGCGAACATCAGCAGCGCCAGCACGACGGCGACGGTGAGGCCCCCGACGAGACCGAGGGCCGCAAGTTTCTTCTTCCAGGAGGGTGTGTCCATGCGCCTATCCCGACAGGTTGAAGTTGCCGGTCGCTCCGTACACCGCGAGCGAGATGAGCAGGGTCACGGTCACCACGGCGATCAGGGAGGCCCGCACCGCGTTGCCGACGGCGACGCCGACGCCGACCGAGCCGCCGCCGGCGTTGAATCCGTAGTAGGTGTGGATCAGCATGACCGCGATCGCCATGACGATGGCCTGCACGAACGACCACAGGATGTCGGTGGGGATGAGGAACGTGTCGAAGTAGTGGTCGTACACGCCCGCGGACTGGCCGTAGAGCACGACGGTGGCGAAGCGGCTGGCGACGAACGAGGCGATCACGGCCAGCGAGTACAGCGGGACGATCGCGATCATGCCCGCCAGCACGCGGGTGCTCACGAGATACGGGATCGACGGGATCGCCATCACCTCGAGCGCGTCGATCTCCTCCGAGACCCGCATGGCGCCGAGCTGGGCGGTCGAGCCGGCGCCGATGGTGGCGGCCAGGCCGATGCCCGCGATGGTGGGTGCCGCGATGCGGACGTTGATGAAGGCGGCGAAGAAGCCCGTGAGGGCTTCGACGCCGATGTTGCCGAGGGAGCTGAAGCCCTGTACGGCGATGATCCCGCCGGTGAACAGGGTCAGGAAGCCGACGATGACGACCGTGCCGCCGATCACGGCGAGCGCCCCGGTGCCCATGCTGATCTCGGCGATCAGCCGGACCGTCTCCTTCGGGTAGTGCAGCAGCGCCCGCGGGGTGTAGCCGAGCGCCTTGCCGAAGAAGAGCGCCTGTTCGCCGAGCCGGTCCACGGAGTCGGAGGCCCGGGCGATGCGGCGCCGCGCGCGGGGGAAGCGCCAGGAGATCACTGCCATCTACATCACCGCCGTGCCGGTCACCCGCCCGTCAGCTTGATGCCGACGGCGGTGACGAGGAGGTTGACCACGAACAATGCCATGAAGGCGAACACGACCGTCTGGTTGACCGCGTCGCCGACACTCTTGGCGCCGCCCTTGACGTTGAGGCCGAGATAGGCGGCGACAAGACCGGCGATCATGCCGAACAGCCCGGCCTTGACCTGGGAGATCATGAGCTCGCCGAAGCCGGTGAGCAGGGTGATGCCGTTGACGAAGGCACCGGGGTTCACGTCCTGGAGGAAGACGGAGAACGCGAAGCCGCCGAGGATGCCGATGGAGCACACCAGCCCGTTGAGCAGCAGCGCGACGACGGTGGAGGCGAGGACCCGGGGTACGACGAGGCGGTGGATCGGGTTGATGCCGAGCACGCGCATCGCGTCGATCTCCTCTCGGATGGTGCGGGCGGCGAGGTCCGCGCAGATGGCCGTGGCCCCGGCACCGGCGACGATGAGCACGGTGACCATCGGACCCACCTGGGTGACGGCACCGAGCGCGGCGCCGGCGCCGCTGAGATCCGCGGCACCGATCTCGCGCAGCAGGATGTTGAGGGTGAAGCTGACCAGGACGGTGAACGGCACCGCGACGAGGACCGTCGGGACGAGGGACACCCGTGCGACGAACCAGGCCTGATCGACGAACTCGCGTCGCTGGAAGGGCCGGGAGAACACCGCCCGGGCGGTCTCACCGGTCATCGCGAAGAATCCGCCTACCGCGCGGAGCGGGACCTCGAGGAGGTCTACCACCGTCTCCTCCTCCGTTCGTTCGGTCGCCGGCCACGGCCGACGAGAGGTCAGCTTGTGACCCGCGTCATATTAACTAGAACGTGTTCATGTGTCAAAGACCGTCGCGACACGGCATCGTCCACGCGGCGGGAACCGTGCCGCACCGACCCCGTCGCAGCACTCACGACGAACCCGAAATTCAGCCTGGAACTGGGAAGATGCCGACAGGGACGCCCGCGCCCGACACCCGTCCACAGCATCCGGCCACGGCGGGTCGCGGCGCCTCACGCAGGATTTCGAAGACCGGAAACTAGAACAGGTACTATCGCTGTTCACGCGCCCCGGATCGCGGCCGGCACGCCCGGCGACGGCGCCGGGCGGGGCACCCCCCGGGTCGAGCCCGACACTAACCGGATCGGTCCCGGACGGCGCGATATTACCGAAGGACGACGTTGCATGTCACTTCGGGTATCACCTAGCGGGATCTCAAAGGGCGAGCGCCTGCGCGGCCGAGAAGGTGCGGGCGGGATCCCGGTTGTCGAAGTAGCCTCCGACGCGGTCGGCGAGGGCCTCCGGGGTCCAGCGGACGTCCGCGTCGAACCGCTCCTCGACGACGGGCGCGGCCATCAGCGCGACCATCGGGCCGTAGACGACGAAGACCTGGCCGTTGACCCGGTCCGCCGCGGGAGAGGCCAGGTAGGCGACCAGCGCCGAGACGTGCTCGGGCGCCAGCGGATCCACCTCCCCCTCGGGCGCGGCACCGAAGACGCCCTCCGTCATCGCGGTCCGGGCCCGCGGGCAGATGGCATTGGCCCGCACCCCGTACCGGGACAGGCCCCGCGCGGCGGAGAGCGTGAGCGCGGTGATCCCGGCCTTGGCGGCGCCGTAGTTGGCCTGCCCCTCGGGACCGAGCAGGCCGGCCTCGGAGGACGTGTTGACGATCCGGCCGTAGACGGGCCCGCCGGCCTTCTTGGACTCGCCACGCCAGTACGCCGCCGCGTTGCGGCACAGCAGGAAGTGGCCGCGCAGATGGACGGCGATCACCGCGTCCCAGTCCTCGTCGGACATGTTGAACAGCATGCGGTCCCGCACGATGCCGGCATTGTTGACGACGATGTCGAGACGGCCGAAGCGGTCCCGGGCCGTCGCGAGCAGGGCGTCGGCCGTGGCGCGTTCGGCGACGCTGCCGGCCACGAAGGCCGCATCGGCGCCGAGGTCGCGGATCTCGGCGAGGGTGTCCTCGACGGCGTCCGTCGCCGCGAGATCGTTGACGACCACTGCAGCACCGGCCCGGGCCAGCGCGACGGCCTCCGCGCGTCCGAGTCCGGCGCCGGCTCCGGTGACGACGGCAACCCTGCCCTCGAGACTCACGCCGCCGTTGTCCGCCGCACCGTTTCCCGCGGGGCCGAGACCGTTGCCGGTTGCACTCATCGACGCGTTCTCCCTAGCGATATCGGGCGACCGCCCGGCCGCCGCGTTCCTGGCCGCCGCGGATTCCGGCGACCACCAGAAATGTAGAACGTGTTCTCGTTTCTGACAAGCGGGATCGTCAGGCCTCGCTCAGTGCCGCGCGGGGGCACTGCGCGATCGCCGTGCGCACGTTCTCCTCCTGCTCCGGCGCAATGGGACGCGTGACGATCAGTTCGTCGTCGTCGTTCAAGTCGAAGACCTCGGGCGCAATCCCTACGCACACGCCGTTCGCCTCGCAACGATCGAAGTCGACCTTGACCTCCATGAACAGACCTCGCTTCTCACTCGCCCACTCGATCCGGCGCCGGTCGCGCGGGCTGACGCGACGGCTCGAAATCCAGGCTAGAACGCGTTTCAGTTCTGTGCAATGATTCGGGAACATCGCCGAGCCGGTCGCGGTCCTCGGCCGTCGACCAGCTGCCTACCCGACGAACGGAGCGGTTCGTGGACATCGCGTACACCCCGCAGCAAGAGGAACTCCGCGCGCAGTTGCGCGCCTACTTCGCCGACCTGATGACACCCGAACGGCGGGAGGCGCTCGCCGCGACGACGGGCGAGTACGGTGCCGGCAACGTGTACCGGGAGGTCGTCCAGCAGATGGGCAAGGACGGCTGGCTCACCCTCGGCTGGCCGGAGGAGTACGGCGGCCAGAACCGTTCGGCGATGGACCAGCTCATCTTCACCGACGAGGCCGCCATCGCCGGCGCTCCCGTCCCGTTCCTCACCATCAACTCGGTCGCGCCGACGATCATGCACTTCGGCACACCCGAGCAGAAGGAGTTCTACCTGCCGAAGATCTCCGCCGGCGAGCTGCACCTCTCCATCGGCTACTCCGAACCCGAAGCGGGCACGGATCTCGCGTCGCTGCGCACCACCGCCGTCCGCGACGGCGACGAGTGGGTGATCAACGGCCAGAAGATGTGGACGAGCCTGATCGCCTACGCCGACTACGTGTGGCTCGCGTGCCGCACCGACCCGGCCGCGCGCAAGCACAAGGGCATCAGCGTCCTCATCGTGCCCACCACTGCCGAGGGGTTCTCCTACACCCCCGTGCACACCATGGCCGGCCCCGACACCAGCGCCACCTACTACCAGGACGTGCGCGTCCCGGCCTCCGCACTCGTCGGCGAGGAGAACGGCGGTTGGGCGCTGATCACCAACCAGCTCAACCACGAACGCGTCGCACTCACGTCCGCGGGCCCGATCCTCACCGCGCTGCAGGAAGTGCGCGAGTGGGCGCAGCACACCCGCCTGCCCGACGGCCGCCGCGTCCTCGATCAGGAATGGGTACGGATCAACCTGGCCCGCGTCCACGCCCAGGCCGAGTACCTGAAACTGATGAACTGGGAGATCGCCTCCGGCGCCGCGCCGCTCGGGCCCGCCCCGGCGTCGGCGAACAAGGTGTTCGGCACCGAGTTCGCAACCGAGGCGTACCGGCTGCTGATGGAGATCCTCGGACCGTCGGCCACGCTGCGGCAGAACTCGCCGGGCGTGCTGTTGCGGGGCCGGCTCGAGCGGATGCATCGCAGTTCCCTCATCCTCACCTTCGGCGGCGGCACCAACGAGGTCCAGCGCGACATCATCGCGATGACCGCCCTCGGCCTGCCGCCCGCCAAGCGCTGACACTCCCCCGGAAGGACCAAGGCCGTGGATTTCACCCTCACCGAGGCGCAGCAGGACCTCGCCGGGCTCACCCGCCGCATCGTCACCGACATCGCCACCAACGACCATCTGCGCCGGCTCGACGCCGCCGAGGACCGCATCGACCACACCCTGTGGGATGCGCTCGCCTCGTCGGGCATCCTCGGCGCGGCACTGCCCGAATCCGTCGGCGGCGACGGCTTCGGTCCGCTCGAGCAGACGAGCATCCTCGCCGAACTCGGACGCGGTGTCGCCGCCGTCCCCTACCTGTCCTCGATCGTCGTGTCCGCCGCCGCCCTCGCCGAGTTCGGCAGCGACGCACAGCGTCACGACTGGGGCGAACCCGCCGCCACGGGCGAGCAGATCCTCACCGCAGCCCTCGAGGAGGAACTGAACGACGACCCCACGTCGCCGACCACGACGGCACGTCGCACCGACGCGGGCTGGACCGTCGACGGCACCAAGATCCTCGTCGATGCGGCCCCGGCCGCGGACCTGTTCCTCGTCCCGGTGGCGACCTCGGACGGCGTCACCGTGCTCCTCGTGCGCCCCGACGATCCCGGGGTGAGCGTGACCCGTCAGTACGACACGGGCCGAGGTTGTCTCGGGACGCTGACCCTGGCCGCGGCCGTCGTCCCCGGCGACCGCGTGCTCGGCACCGACGGCCGCGCGATCACGGCGTGGCTGCGCGATCGCGGACTTCTCGGTTCGGCCGCATACCAGTACGGGGTGCTCGACCGGGCGCTCGAGCTCACCGCGGAGTACGCGCGCGAGCGGGTGCAGTTCGATCGGCCGATCGGCAGCTTCCAGGCGGTGGCCCAGCGACTCGCCGACGCCTACATCGACGTCAAGGGCGCCCGGCTCACCCTGTGGCAGGCAGCCTTCCGCGCCGACGCCGGGCTGCCCGACACCGGGGAACTGCGTACCGCCGCGTTCTGGGCCGCCGAAGCCGGGCACCGCGTCGCACACACGCTCGTCCACGTCCACGGCGGCGTGGGCCTGGACGAGGACCATCCCGTGCACCGCTACTTCCTGGCCGCCAAGCACCACGAATTCCACCTCGGCTCGGCCACCGCACAGCTGCGGGCCCTGGGCGCGTCCCTCGCGGAAACACCCGCGTGACAGTCCCGACCAGCGGAACCGGCACCTCGGCCGGCACGCCGAGCCGCCAGGATGCCCCCATGACCGACGCACTCACGGTGACCGCCCTCCTCGAGCGGCTCGCCACCGTCGACGACCGGGGCCTGCAGTTCGAGAACACGTCGCTGACGTGGCGCCGGCACGTGCAGGCCGGCCGCGACCGGGCCGCGCTGCTGCACCACCTGCTCGACCCGCGCAGACCCCGGCACTTCGGGATCCTCATGGACAACGTGCCGGAGTTCTCGCTGCTGCTCGGCGCCGCGGCACTGTCCGGGTCGGTGGTGGTCGGGCTGAACACCACCCGCCGCGGGCAGGCCCTGGCCCGCGACATCGCGCTCGCGGACTGCCAGGTGGTGTTCACCGAGACTGCGAACGCGCGACTGCTCGACGGACTCGACCTCGGCGGGGTGCGGGTCATCGACGTCGACTCCGCCGAGTGGTCCGCGCTGCTCGCCCCGCACACCGGTGCCACCGTCGAACCGCCGCCGGTCGATCCGACCGACCTGTTCATGCTGATCTTCACCTCCGGCACCAGCGGCGACCCGAAGGCCGTGTGCTGCACCCACGAGAAGATCACCGGGCCGGGCGTGATGCTCGCCGAGCGGTTCGGTCTCGGCGCCCACGACGTCGTGTACGTGTCGATGCCGATGTTCCACTCCAACGCGATGATGGCCGGCTGGGCGGTGGCGCTGGCGGCCGGGTCCGGGATCGCCCTGCGGCGCAGGTTCTCCGCCTCCGGTTTCCTGCCGGACGTACGCCGCTTCGGGGTCACCTACGCCAACTACGTGGGAAAGCCGTTGTCCTACATCGTCGCCACTCCGGAGGAACCCGACGAGGCGGACAACCCGCTGCGCATCATGTACGGCAACGAGGGCACGGCCCCCGCGATCGCCGCGTTCCGGCGACGGTTCGGCGCGACGGTCGTCGACGGGTTCGGCTCCACCGAGGGCGGCATCTCGATCTCCGCGGCGCCCGACGCCCCGCCCGGAGCGCTGGGCCGACTGCCCGAGGGCGTACAGATTCTCGACCCAGACACCGGATCCCCCTGCCCGGTGGCCGAGTTCGACGCCGCCGGCCGCGTCCTCAACGCCGACGTCGCGACCGGCGAACTCGTCAACGTCACCGGGTCCGGGCTGTTCGCAGGCTATTACAAGAACCCGGAAGCCGATGCCGAGCGAATGCGCGACGGCCGGTACCACAGCGGCGATCTCGGTTACGTCGACGCCGAGGGCTTCGTCTACTTCGCCGGTCGCAGTTCCGGATGGATGCGCGTCGACGGTGAGAACATCGCCGCCGCTCCGATCGAGCGGGCCCTGCTCCGCTACCCGGGCTTCGCGCAGGTCTCGGTCTACGCGGTCCCGGATGCGGACGTGGGCGATCGGGTGATGGTCGCCGTCATCCCCACCGCGACCGACGAGTTCGATCCGGTCGCGTTCGCGGACTTCCTCGACGCGCAGCCCGATCTCGGCCCCAAACAGCTGCCCACGCTGATCCGGGTGTGCTCCGACTTCCCGCGCACGGCCACCTTCAAGGTGCTCACCCGCACGCTCAGCGCCGAACGGTGGAACTGCGCCGACCCGGTGTGGGTTCGGTCGCGCGGTGAGCGCGAATTCTCACTGCTGACACCCGACCTCGTCAGCGGTGTGTCCTTTGGGCGGTCCTGACCGCCCAAAGGGCACACCGGCCCGCGGCGGTCAGGCCTCGCCGCACGCGCATCGGTGACCGCTGCATCCGCCCGGCTGGGCGGACCGAAGGTCGTGGTCGCCGAGCAGTTCGTGCATGCCCTCGGTGACGGCGGCAAGTGAGACGGTCGGGTCCGCCGCAACCACCGGCAGAATCCGGTCGTTCTCGTTGGCCAGATGCGCGTCGAACATCACCCGCAGGGCGTACCCGGCCGCGGCCGCAGCGAACGGCGAGGGATCGTTCTCGATACGGTCGACCAGGTCACCGATGACGTGATGCTCGGCCAGCATCGATTCGACGAGGAGCCGGGCCGCGTCGTCCCGGGCCGCCGCGGGGTACAGCGTGGCTTCCTCGGCCCTCGCGTGCGGCAGCAGCTCGTCCCGAAGGAATCGGGCCGCGTCCGCGCGGGCCGCCGCAGTGTCGGAATTCTCGGCGACGGCGGCGACCAGTGCATCCGTCAGCTCTGCGACGCGTGCTGCGAGTTGCGCGTGATGGGTGCGGATCGCGGCGACGGCGGCGGAATCGGCTTCGGTGGTCACCATCACGACTTCCTCGATCGACATGACGTCTCGTCCTTCCTCCGGCAGCGGAGCGGCCGGCGAACCTGGCTGTTCTTCCCCCAATTTACTACAGTGATTTCCGTGGAAAATAGTGCTCCGGTTCTCGGGCCCGCACCTGCGGCAACGACGGCTCCGCCGACGCCGCTGTCGGCCCAGCGCGCGACCGTCCTCGGCGACGTACGCGCCCACGCACCCGTGCGCGTCGGCGATGTCGCCGGGCGTCTCGCCCTGCACACCAACACGGTGCGCGAGCATCTCGAAGCCCTCGTAGAACTCGGTCTGCTCGTCCACGACAGCGTCGGCCCGCAGCCCGCGCGGGGACGCGGCCGGCCGGCGCGGTGGTACCGGCCCGCACCCGCCGCCGACCCCTCCGCGTCCGACTACGCCGGGCTCGCCACCGCCCTCGCCGGACATCTCGCCCGCACCAGTGCCACTCCCGAGTCCGACGCCCGCGCGGCCGGCACCGACTGGGGCCGCGAGCTCGTGCGCGAACACCGCGGCTCCGACGACCCGGACCGGACGGTGCTGACCGTGCTCACCGACCTCGGCTTCGACCCGGTCGACGACGGACCGCTCCGAGGCGTCGCGCTCCGCCGGTGCCCGCTGCTCGCCGCCGCCCGCCGTTTCCCCAGGGTCGTGTGCCAGGTCCACCTCGGCATCGTCGAGGGCGTCCTCGCCGAACTCGGCGCTCCCACCGGGCCGGGGCTGGATCTGCTGCCCTTCGCCGAACCCGGCGCGTGCCGGCTCTTCCTGCCCGCGCCCGCCGCCCCGGCACGATCCTCCGGGCGACAGCCGTGAACGAACGTCCCGTTCCGAAACGCGCGCTGCTGCTCCTTCCGGGCGGAGTGGCCCTTCTCGCCGGCCTCGACGCCGCACTGCTGCTGCTCGGTGTGCCCGCTCCCCTCGACAGCGACCGACTCCCCGAGGTCCACGGCGTCGTGCTGGTGCTCGGCTTCGTCGGCACGGTGGTCGCCCTCGAACGTGCTGTCGCACTGGGACGCCGCTGGGGGTACTCCGCACCGACCTGCCTGGGCGCCGGCGGTCTGTTGCTCGTCACCCCGGCCCCCCGAGGGCTCGCCGACGGCCTCCTCGTGGCCGGCAGCGCCCTGCTCGTCGCGGTGTACGTGCCGCTGTGGCGACGCACCGAGGACGTCGCGGTGGTGGCACAAGCCGCCGGCGCGGTCCTCGCGACGGGCGGCGCGCTGCTGTGGCTCGGCGGCGTGTCCGTCCCCGACCTGCTGCCGTGGTTCGCCGGCTTCCTCGTGCTCACGATCGCGGGGGAACGCCTCGAACTCGCGCGGGTCGCAATGATCGGCACGCACGCGGAGCAGCTCCTGGTGGCGAGCGCAGGGGCTGTCGTAGCCGGTACGCTCACCTCCCTGTTGTGGCCGTCCGTGGGGTATCCCCTGTTCGGCGCCGCGCTGCTGGCCCTCGTCGCCTGGCTGGCCCGGTTCGACGTGGCCCGCCGCACGGTCCGCGCGGCCGGACAGATCCGGTTCACGGCGGTGTGCCTGCTCGCCGGGTACTGGTGGCTGGCTGCGGCGGGACTGACGTGGTTGCTCGTCGGCCCGGTGCGGGCGGGCGGCGGGTACGACGCGGTCGTGCATGCGGTGACGCTCGGCTTCGTGCTGTCGATGATCTTCGCCCACGCCCCGATCGTTCTCCCGGCCGTGGTGCGACGGCCCCTGCCGTACCGGCCCGCCATGTACGGTCCCGCGGTGCTGCTGCACGCCTCGCTGCTGCTCCGCGTGGCGGTCGGGGACGTCCGCGGTGTCGGATGGGCCGTCACCGTCGGCGGAGTGCTGAACATCGTCGCGGTGCTCGCCTTCCTCGCGGTGGCCGCGTGCTCGGCACTGCGACCGGTGCGGACGGAGGTGCCGGCATGAGCCGCGGCGGCTGGCATCTGCGTGCGGGGACGGTCGTGTTCGCGTGGTTCGCCGCGCTCGTCGTCGTCGCGCTCGGCCATCGGTTCGTGCCGATGTCCGGGTGGCTGCTGGTACATCTGCTCGGACTCGGTGCGGCGAGCAACGCCGTCCTCGTCTGGAGCCGGCACTTCGCGGACGCCCTGCTGCGCCGCCCACCGGCGACGAGCCGTCGCCCCGAAGCACTGCGGCTGGTCGTGTTCAACGCCGGCGCGATTGCGGTCGTCGCGGGCATGCTCGGCCGCTGGTGGCCGCTGGTGCTCGCCGGCAGCGTCACGGTGGCGGCGATCGCCGTGATACACGCCGTGATCCTGGTCCGGCACCTACGGACCGCGCTCCCGTCACGCTTCGGAGAGACCGTCCGCTTCTACATCGTGGCATCCGCCCTGCTGCCGCTGGGGGCAGGTCTCGGCGCCGCGATGGCGAACGACGCACTGCCGGGGACGCTGCACGAGCGGTTCGTCGTCGCGCATGCCGGAATCAATCTGTTCGGGTGGATGGGACTGACCGTGCTCGGCACCCTCGTCACCCTGTGGCCGACGATGCTGCGCACCCGGGTGGCGCCGCGGGTGGAGACGGCGGCGCGGCACGGTCTGCCCGTTCTCGCCGCCGGGCTCGCCGCCGGGGTGGCCGGGACGATCATGGGCAGCACCGTACTCGCGGCGGCGGGCGCACTCACCTACCTCGCCGCCGCGGTGTACGTGCTCGAACCGCACCTCGCCGAGATCCGTCGCCGCACACCCACCGACTTCGCGACGATGTCCGTCCTCGCCGGGGTGACCTGGTTCCTGGTGAGCGCCGCCTACGTGGCGGTCGCGCTGGCCACCGCACCCGGCTGGACGGCCGCCGCTGGGCGCATCGGCACGGCCACCGGAACCCTGCTCGCCGGCTTCCTCGTCCAGGTGCTGCTCGGGGCGCTGACGTACCTGCTCCCGGTGGTCATCGGGGGGCGGGCGGCTGTGCAGGCCGCAACGGTGGAACTCGAACGCGGCGCGGCGTGGCGCGTCGCGGTGGCCAACGGGGGCCTGGTGCTGTGTGTGCTCCCGGTGCCGAGCCTGGTGCGCGTCCTGGCGTCGATGCTGGTTCTCGTCGCCCTTGCCGCGTTTCTTCCGCTCGCGGGGCGCGCGGTGGTGGCCGGACGCCGGGCCAAGGGCACGCCGTCGCGGCTCGGCAGGCCCGAGCCGATCCCCGCCCGGCGCCGTCTCGGTGTGGCCGCCGCGGGCCTCGGTGTCGTCGTGGTGGCCGCAGCCGCGGGCGTCGCGGCGGACCCGGCGGCGGCAGGCATCTCCACCGTGCGTGCGGAGGCGGTCGAGGTCACGGGCGTCACCACGCAAGCGCAGGTCCGCATCGAAGGGATGCGGTTCGTCCCGGATGTGATCGACGTTCCCGCCGGAAACCGCCTCGTCGTCACCCTCACCAATTCCGGTTCGGATCGGCACGACCTCGTTCTGGCTGACGGAAGCCGAACCGAGCGCCTCGCTCCCGGCGATTCCGCCACCCTCGACGCCGGTGTGATCGGCAGCGACGTCGACGGGTGGTGCTCGGTCGCCGGCCACCGGCAGATGGGCATGACGCTCCGGATCCGCGCGACCGGCGCGCACGCACCGGACGCGCACGCCGATCATGCTGCGGCGACGGCCGGTACGTCGCTCGCCGCCGCCGACGTCACTCGCAGTCTCGGTGCGGAACCGGAACCGGACTTCGTCCCGCACGACCCGGCGCTACCCGCGCCGACACCGGAGCACCGCATCACCCTGGCGGTGACCGAATCGGAGCGTCCCGTCGCCCCCGGAATCACCCAGCGACTGTGGACGTTCGGCGGTACCGCGCCGGGCCCGACCCTGCACGGCAAGGTCGGCGACGTCTTCGAGATCACGCTGGTCAACGACGGGTCGATCGGGCACTCGATCGACTTCCACGCCGGGGCGCTCGCCCCCGACGGGCCGATGCGCACCATCGATCCCGGTCAGTCGCTGGTCTACCGGTTCACCGCGACGCGGGCCGGCATCTGGCTGTACCACTGCGCCACGATGCCGATGTCCGTGCACATCGCGAACGGGATGTTCGGCGCCGTCGTCATCGATCCCCCGGACCTCCCGCCGGTGGACCGCGAATACGTACTGGTGCAGTCGGAGATGTATCTCGGTCCGGGGGCGGGTGAGGCGGACGCGGCCAAGATCGGCGCCGAGGCACCGGATCTGGTGGTGTTCAACGGCTACGCGAACCAGTACGACCACGTGCCGCTGCCCGCCCGCGTCGGCGAGCGGGTACGGATCTGGGTGATGGCGGCCGGACCCAACCGAGGCACGGCGTTCCATGTCGTGGGCGGGCAGTTCGACACCGTCTGGACCGAGGGCGATTACCGTCTGCGTCCGGGTGCCGGAGGGGCGCAGACGTTGGGACTCGCGCCGGCTCAGGGCGGGTTCGTCGAACTCGAGTTCCCCGAGGCGGGCCGATACCCGTTCGTCTCGCACGCGATGGTCGATGCCGAACGTGGTGCGCGCGGGGTCGTCGAGGTGCACCCGTGAACAGCCGGGTCCTACCCGAGCAGCGCGGGCAGGCTCACCCATCCGCGCGTGAACGACGACTGCAGGCGCACCCCCGATGCCGGATCGACCGACACGTGCGGACAACGGGCCAGCAACTCCTCGAGGGCGACCCGGGACTGCAACTTCGCCAGGTGTGAGCCGATGCAGAAGTGGGGGCCGCTGGAGAAACCGAGGTGCCGCGGAATCGAGCGGGTGATGTCGAACTGCTCTGCGGTGTCCCCGAATTCGCGTTCGTCCCGATTCGCCGCGCCGTAGAGCATCATCACCTTCTCCCCTGCTGGAATCGTGACGCCGTGCAGTTCGACGTCGCGCGTGGTGGTCCGCGCCAGTCCCTGCACCGATCCCTCGAGGCGAAGCGTCTCGACGACTGCCCCCGGGATCCGGGCGGGCTCGTCGACGACGAGGGCGCGCTGACGGTGGTCGGTGTCGAGCAGCATCACCGCGTGCGAGATCAGATTGCCGGTGGTGTCGTTGCCTCCGGCGACCAGGACGAAGCAGAAGCCGAGGATCTCCCAGTCGGTGAGCAGTTCGCCGTCGGACTCGACTTCGGTCAACGCGCTGATCAGGTCGTCGCCGGGTGCGCGACGGCGCTCGGTGATCAACCCGGCGAAGTACTCGAACATCTCGGCGACGGCATCGGGGGCGCTCATGGCGTTCAGGTCGAACCCGGAGTCCTGCAGCGCCGTGAGGGCGGCGACCCACGGATCGAATCGCGTCCGGTCGGCTGCCGGCACCCCGAGCAACTCGGCCAGCACGAACGTCGGTACGGGCGAGGAGAACTCACGATGCAGATCCACCTCGCGCCGGTCCGCGAACGAATCCAGCAGCGCCCGGACGAATCCGCGCACCGAGTCCTCGAGCGCCGCGACGCGTCGGGGCGTGAAGCCCTTCGCGACGAGTCCACGCAGCTGTCCGTGCCGCGGCGGGTCGAGCATGACGATCGTCGGGGCGAGACCCAGCTTCCCGATCTCGTCGGGCACGAAGGTCAATCCCTGCGCGGACGAGTAGGTGTCGGTGTCGCGCACCGCGTTCCAGACGTCCTCGAAACGGGACAGCGCCCAGAACGGCGGGATGCCGTTCCGGGCGCCGACGTGGTGGTGCACCGGATCCTCGTCCCGCAGCGTCCGGTAGGCCGGGTAGGGGTCGGCCAGGAACTGCGGATCGAAGGGATCGTAGGCGGTCACCACCGGTCCGTCACCGGGCCGCGTTCAGCCGGTCGACGGCCTGCTCGTACCCCTCGACGAGCTCGGCCATGATCTCCGCCACCGGCCGGATCTCGTTCATCCGGCCGACGATCTGCCCCACGGGCATCGCGACGACCTCGGGGTCGTCCGCGGCGGCGATCCGCTGGTGGGCTTCGCTCACGAGCAGGTTCTGCAACGGCATCGGCAGTGGCGACGGCGCGTCGGGCTTCGACCATGCCTCGGTCCACTTGGTCTTGAGCAGGCGGGCGGGCTTGCCCGAGTAGATCCGCGAGCGCACCGTGTCGGACGACGACGCGCCGAGCAGCGCTCGCTGGACCGACGACGGGCCGGCCGCGGCGGCGCCGAGCTTGTATTCGGAGGTGGTCAGCCAGTACGAGCCCATCCACACCCCGGATGCCCCGAGCGCGAGCGCGGCGGCGATCTGCCGGCCGGACCCGACTCCGCCGGCGGCAAGGACCGCCGCGGAATCACCTAGGGCGTCGACGATTTCGGGCCAGAGCACCATCGACGCCACCTCGCCGGTGTGACCGCCCGCCTCGTAGCCCTGGGCGATGACGATGTCCACGCCGTTCTCGACGTGCCGCCGGGCATGTTCGACCGCCCCGGCGAGCGCCGCGACGGGCACCCCCTTCTCGTGGGCGAGGTCGATCACGTCCTTCGGCGGGGAGCCGAGCGCGTTGGCGATGAGGGCCGGCCGGTGCCCGAGCGCGACGTCGACGTGCGAGCGGGCAACCGAATGCAGCCATCCGAGGACACCGGCTGCGTGTTCGGCGGACTCGTCGAGCGGCGGCACGCCGAGTTCGGCGAGGGTGCGCTCGACGAAGGCACGGTGCTCGGCGGGGATGAGCTTGTCGAGGTCGACGGCGGAACCCTCGGTGGGGACCTTCGCGGGCATCACGATGTCGACCCCGTAGGGCTTGCCGTCGGTGTTCTCGTCCATCCATGTGAGGACGTCGTCGAGTTCGGCCGGGTTGTTGAACCGGACGCAGCCGAGGACGCCGAGACCACCGGCCCGGCTGATGGCGGCGGCGACGTGCTCGGACGGGGTGAACCCGAAGATCGGGTACTGGATTCCGAATTTCCTGCTGAGATCGGTGTGCATCCCGGTCCCTTCTAGCTCGCCGCAGCGGAGCCGTTGGTGTAGTGGTCGTCCGCTGTGCGCTGCTCGGTCTGTTCCTTGGCCCACCGGTAGTCGGGCTTGCCGGCCGGGGAGCGCTTGATGGCATCGACGTACCAGACACTGCGCGGGATCTTGTAGCTGGCGATCTGGGTCCGGGCCACCTCGACGAGGTCGGCCAGCGCCGGCCGGGCGCCGGGCCGGGGAGCGATCACGGCGGACACGCGCTGCCCCCAGCGCTCGTCCGGCACGCCGACGACGAGGACGTCGAACACATCGGGGTGAGCCTTCAGAGCGCCCTCGACCTCTTCGGGGAACACCTTCTCGCCGCCGGTGTTGATGCAGACCGAGCCGCGGCCGAGCATGGTGACGGTGCCGTCGGCCTCGACCCGCGCGTGGTCGCCCGGGATGGAGTAGCGGATGCCGTGGTACTCGCGGAAGGTCGCCTTGGTCTTGACCTCGTCCTTGTAGTAGCCGATCGGGATGTGGCCCTTGCGGGCGAGCACACCCACCCGACCGGATCCCGGCTCGACCGGATTCCCGTCGTCGTCGATCACGGCCGTGGAGGCGTCGATCTTGACGGTGGGGCCACCCGTGTGGGCCTGGCCCTTGGCGACGATGCCGAGTCCGCCGAAGCCGGTCTCGGACGAACCGATCGAGTCGGTGACGACAGTATTGGGCATCAGGTCCAGGAAGCGCTCCTTCAGCGCAGGGGAGAACAGGGCGGCGCTGGACGCCATCGCGAAAAGCGACGACAGGTCGTACTTCTCACCGGTTCCCGGACGGCCGCTCTCGAGGGCGTCGAGCATCGGGCGGCCCATCGCGTCACCGGTGATGAAGATGACGTTGACCTTGTGTTCCTCGATGACCCGCCACACCTCGTGGCCGTCGAATTCGGGATGCATGATCACCTTGCCGCCGCTGAACAGCGACTGCAGCACCGCCCACTGGGCACCGCCGTGGATGAGCGGGGGAATCGGGAAGCGGACCAGCGGCGCACCCGCGGCACCGGTCTTGGCGAGTTCCCATTCGTCGGCGACGTATTCGCCCGTCATGAAGTTGATTCCGCCGCCGAGCACGCGCCACACGTCCTCCTGGCGCCACATCACGCCCTTGGGGCTGCCGGTGGTGCCGCCGGTGTAGAGGATGTAGAGGTCGTCGGCGCTGCGTTCGCCGAAGTCACGCTCGGGTGAACCCTGCGCCAGGGCGGACTCGTAGTCGACGCCACCGTAGCCCGAGTAGTCGAGATCGGTGCCGTCGTCGACCACGACGACGGTACGGATCTGCGGACAGTGCGGCAGGACTGCGGCGACCTTGTCCGAGTAGCGACGCTCGTGGACGAGCGCGACCATGTCCGAGTTGTCGAAGATGTACTGCAACTCGTTCTCGACGTACCGGTAGTTGACGTTCACCATCACGGCACGGATCTTGAACACCGCGACCATCGCCTCGATGGCTTCGATGGTGTTGCGGGAGTAGATACCCACCTTGTCACCGGGCTGCACGCCCTGTTCCTGCAGATAGTGGGCGAGCCGGTTGGCGCGCTCCTCCAGCTGCGCGTAGGTGACCTCACGTCCGTCCGACGCGAGCGCGACGCGGTCGGGGACGAGGTCGATTGCGTGCTCTACGAGGTCTGCGATGTTAAGGGCCACGACACAAAAGTAGAACGTGTTACCGTTTCTGACAAGACCCGAATGAGATCCAGTTCACAACCCCGCAGGAGTCCTCAGTGTCCACCACCGCATCGGAAGTTTCCGGCATTTCGGCAGACGCTCCGCACTGCCTCGTCGAACAGCGCGGACCGGTCCTGATCGTCACTATGAACCGCCCCAAAGCGCGCAACGCGCTCTCCGGCGAGATGATGGCCATCATGGCCGAGGCGTGGGACCGCGTCGACAACGATCCGGAGATCCGGGTGGCCGTCCTGACCGGCGCCGGCGGCGCGTTCTGCGCGGGCGCCGACCTCAAGGCGATGAACCGGTCCGCCCCGGGCGACAAGTTCGAGCAGGATGAGCGGGGCGGCGGAGGATGGGACCTGTCCAGGCTGCCCGCCCTGCTCAAGGGCCGCCGCCTCACCAAACCGCTGATCGCCGCGGTGGAGGGACCGGCCATCGCCGGCGGCACCGAGATCCTCCAGGGCACCGACATCAGGGTCGCCGGAGAGAGCGCGAAATTCGGTGTCTCCGAAGCCAAATGGGGCTTGTTCCCGCTCGGCGGCTCGGCGGTGCGGCTCGTCCGTCAGATCCCCTACACGATCGCCGCCGATATCCTGCTTACCGGCCGGCACGTCACGGCCCCCGAGGCGAAGGAGATCGGCCTGATCGGCCACGTCGTCCCGGACGGTCGGGCACTCGACAAGGCCCTCGAGATCGCCGGCACCATCGCCGCCAACGGCCCCCTCGCCGTCCAGGCCATCCTGAAGACCATCCGCGACACCGAGGGCATGCACGAGGAAGAGGCGTTCAGGATCGACGCGAAACTCGGCGCCGAGGTCTTCAAGAGCGCCGACGCCAAGGAGGGCCCGCGCGCCTTCACCGAGAAGCGGGCCCCGAAGTTCACCGGCGCCTGACACCCCTCACCACGCACCCCCGCCGACCGAATGTCACTGTGAGGATGAAACGGTCCGGTTGATACTGGA